>NZ_JARVRY010000035.1:0-132331 GCF_030209485.1 Novosphingobium sp. fls2-241-R2A-195 | reverse complement strand
CCCGCGACCTCCGGCGTGACAGGCCGGCACTCTAACCAACTGAGCTACACCCGCGCAGCAATGTATATGAGGTTTTTAGACTACCTCAAGTCGCTGGATTACCAGCATTTTTCCCAAGTGGCGCGAGTGACGGGGCTCGAACCCGCGACCTCCGGCGTGACAGGCCGGCACTCTAACCAACTGAGCTACACCCGCGTTCTTGCGGTTGCGTCCGCTTGGGAGCGCCGCCACTAGGCCAGCCTCGCAGGGCTGTCAACGGCTTTGCGGAAGGCTTTTTCATTTTTTCGCCGCGAGAGGATTTTAACCATATTTTCGCGAGTGGCGCCGCAGTCTTGCGCCGGGGCCGCACTGGGCGGCCGGGGGAGAATCGCCCATGATTACAGCCAAGCGCATCCTCTGCACGCTATCCCTGACGGCCGCCGCCTTCACCGGCAGCACTCTTTCCGCCGAGGCCCGCAGCACCAGCGCAGTCGCGACCGACAGCGCCGTCTTCGTGGAACGTGTCGATGCGCTCAACGGGCGCAGGCTGGAACCTGCCATGATGCTCACACGCGGGGACCGGGTCGTGACCGTAGTGACGTGGCGGCGCATGCGCGGCACCGGCGGCTTCGTCCTGACCAACCCCCTGCCCGCCCGTCTCGCCTACCAGCGCAGCGCCAGCGACATGCAGGAAGTGTCGGTCGATGGCGGTCGCTCGTGGGGCCGTCTGGAGGCGATGCGCGTCGACGGACGCCAAGCGACGCCCGAGGACGTCACGCATGTGCGCTGGCGCATCCCCGCGAGCTACGCGGCGCTCGGTCAGGGACGCATCGCTTATGCGGGCGTGGTGCGGTAAAGGCGACGATCGAACCGTCGTCCCGGACTTGATCCGGGACCGCTGGCGGCCTTTAGGCGAGAGCCCGGATGAGCGCAGCAAGGTGGGCTGTTCACGGCCAGCGGTCCCGGATCAAGTCCGGGACGACGTCAGCACTTTTCGTATTTCCAGTTCCGCTTCTTACCCTCGGCGATCCACTCAACCGCCTGAGCCATGCGCTTCTCGCGCGTCGCGGCGGTCTTCGCCTCGGTGATCCATTCGAGATAGTCGCGCCGTACCGAAGGCGAGAACGCTTCGTAATGCGCCCTTGCGGCAGGAACCCCGTCCAGCGCCACCGCGAAGTCATCCGGCATGGCGATTTCGGGCTTGGGCTTGCGGGCCTTTTTCACCGCCGTGCCTTTGGTTTGCACCCGACCACGCGCGGCCTGCAGCTTGTGTGCAAGCTCGGCTTCGTCCGGCAGGTCAGCAATCGCGGTGATGCGCCCGAACTGCCCCATTGCATCGCCCTGACGCCCATCTCCGTGAATGACGAAAGTACAGTGCGCCTTGAACGCCGCCATCCCGGCGACGTTCTTTGCGTTCACGAGAAAGTGCGGCATCCCCCACTTGATCGCCTCTTCGGCATCGGGGAGCGCGCGGTGAGCCAGTTCACGCAGATGTTCGAGGATCGGGCGGGCGAAATCCGCGGCTTTGGCGATATACTCGTCTACGCGCGGATCCCTGCCCATCTGCCCTCTCCTACCCCGCGAGGATCAGCGCCGGGGCCTCGATCAGTTTCCTGAGGTCCTGCGCGAAGCTCGCCGCATCCCAGCCATCTACCACACGGTGATCGCAGCTCATCGAGATATTCATGAGCTTGCGCTTCTCGATGCGCTCGATGCCGTCGGCGCCCTTCACGAACATCGGCCGCTCGACGATGCGGTTGGGGCCGATGATGGCGACTTCGGGGCGGTTGATGACAGGCGTGGTCGCCACCCCGCCCATCGGACCAAGCGACGTCAGGGTGATCGTCGAGCCCGAAAGCTCCGACGACTTCGCCGAGCCATCGCGCGCGGCGTTGGCGAGACGGGTGATCTCCGCCGCCAGCTGCCACAGATTGCGGTCCTGCGCATCGCGGATCACCGGGACCATCAGGCCGCCCGGGGTCTGCGCCGCCATGCCCAGATGCACCGAGCCGTAGCGCGTCACCACGCCTGCCTCGTCGTCGTAATGGGCATTGAGCATCGGGTACTTCGGCAGCAGCTTGCAGATCGCCGTGATCAGGAACGGCAGCATCGTCAGCTTCGGCCTGTCCCCGCGCCCGGCATTGAGTTGCGCGCGCGTCTCCTCCAGCGCGGTGACATCGTACTCCTCGACATAGGCGAAGTGCGGGATGTTGCGCTTGGAGGCGGCCATGTTCTCCGCGATGCGGCGGCGCAGGCCGATGACACGGACCTGCTCATCCTTGCCCTTCATGCCTGCGGGCTGGAAGCCGCCGCTGGCGTTGTAGGAAAGGAAGGCGTCGAGGTCGCTATGGCGCACGCGGCCATCCTCGGCGGGGCGCACTTCGCCAAGGTCGATGCCGAGATCACGGGCACGCTGGCGCACGGCGGGGCTGGCGAGAACCTTGGCGTGAGGGGCGGGCTTTGTCGCGGGCGTGGGCGCGCGGGCTTCGACAGGCTCAGCCTGAGCGGGTGTGGGAGTCGGAAGAGGCTCTGCAACCACCTCCGCTCGCGCTGAGCTTGTCGAAGCACCAGCCACCACCTTCTCAACATCGCCCGCATCCGGCGTCTCGACTTCGATCCGCGCCTCGACCACCTCGGCCTTCGGAGCAGGAGCACGCCCCTCCTCGTTCCCCGCGCCTTCGATCTCGATCACCACCAGCGGCGAGCCGATGGCAATCACGTCGCCCGCCTCGCCCGCCACTTCGACCACGGTGCCCGAGACCGGGCTTTCCATCTCGACGGTGGCCTTGTCGGTCATCATGTCGGCAAGGCGGCCGTCTTCCTCGACGGTATCGCCGACCTTGACGTGCCAGGCGACGATCTCGGCCTCGGCGATGCCTTCCCCGATGTCGGGCAGGCGGAAAATGTAGCGTCCCATCCCTTTTATTCCTTCATGAGCCGATCGACCGCCTCGCCGATGCGGACGGGACCGGGGAAATAGGCCCACTCGAGGCTGTGCGGATACGGCGTGTCGAAGCCGGTAACGCGCTCGACGGGGGCTTCGAGGTGATAGAAGCAGCGCTCCTGCACCAGCGTCACCAGTTCGGCGCCGAAGCCGGACGTGCGGGTCGCCTCGTGTATCACCAGGCATTTCCCCGTCTTCTCCACCGACTTTTCCACAGTCGCCATGTCGAGCGGGACGAGCGTGCGCAAGTCGATGATCTCGGCATCGATGCCCTTCTCGGCCAGCACCGCCTCGGCGACGTGAACCATGGTGCCGTAGGACACCACCGTCAGCGCCGCCCCTTCGCGCACGATACGCGCCTTGCCGAGCGGGATCTTGAAGTAGCCCTCCGGCACCAGGCTGCCGGGATGCCCCTTCCACGTCCGCGAGGGTTTGTCGTAATAGCCGTCGAACGGGCCGTTGTAGATGCGCTTGGGCTCGAAGAAGATGACCGGGTCATTGTCCTCGATCGCCGCGATCAGCAGGCCCTTGGCATCGTGTGGAGTCGCCGGGATCACCGTCTTGAGGCCCGCGACGTGCGTGAACATCGCCTCCGGGCTCTGGCTGTGCGTCTGGCCACCGAAAATACCACCACCGAAGGGCGAGCGGATGGTGATCGGCGAGGTGAACTCGCCCGCCGAACGATAGCGCATGCGCGCCGCCTCGGAGACGAGCTGGTCGAGGCCGGGATAGATGTAGTCCGCGAACTGGATCTCCGGCACCGGGCGCAGGCCGTAAGCCGCCATGCCGACCGCCGCGCCGACGATCCCGCATTCGTTGATCGGCGAATCGAACACGCGGTTGCGGCCGTACTTCTTCTGCAGACCGGCGGTAGCGCGGAACACACCGCCGAAATAGCCGACGTCCTCGCCCAGAATGACGATGTCGGGATCGCGGGCCATCATGATGTCGAGCGCGTCGTTGATCGCCTCGATCATGTTCATCGAGCGGGTCGGCGCGTCATGGAGGCTCAACGCATTCTCTTCGGTCATGCGCCTTCTCCCTTCCATTCGGGCCATTTGATCTCACGCTCGCGGATGGCCTGCGCGGCCTGCTCCTCGAGGTGCCAGGGCAGTTCCTCGAAGACGTCCTCGAACATGGTGTGGAACGGATGGTGCAACCCGTGGCCGAGGACGCCGTTCTTCTCGGCCTCCTTGGTCGCCACCTTCACCTGCTCGACCAGTTCGCGGTCCATCGCCTCCTGCTGCGCCTCCGACCACTCGCCAAGGGCGATGAGGTGCTTCTTGAGGCGCATGATCGGATCGCCGAGCGGCCATTCCTCGCGCTCCTGCGCGGAGCGATAGGCGCTGGGATCGTCGGAGGTGGAGTGCCCCTCGGCGCGGTACGTGAAGTGCTCGATCAGGGTCGGCCCCTGATTGGCGCGGGCACGGTCAGCGGCCCAGCGCGTGGCGGCATAGACCGCCAGCGCATCGTTGCCGTCCACCCGCAGCCCGGCAATGCCGTAGCCGGCCGCGCGCGCCGCGAAAGTCGTGCGCTCGGCCCCGGCAAACCCCGAGAAGCTGGAGATCGCCCACTGGTTGTTGACGACGTTCAGCACCACCGGCGCGTTGTAGACCGCAGCGAACGTCATCGCCGCGTGGAAGTCGCCCTCGGCGCTCGATCCCTCGCCGACGAAGGCGGTGGCGATGCGGGTATCGCCCTTGATCGCGCTGGCCATCGCCCAGCCCACCGCCTGCGGGTACTGCGTGGCGAGGTTGCCCGAGATGGAGAAGAACCCGTAATCCTTGGCCGAGTACATGACCGGCAACTGGCGGCCCTTCAGCTTGTCCGCGCGGTTGGAGTAGATCTGGTTGACCATCTCCACCAGCGGATACCCGCGCGAGATCAGGATGCCCTGCTGGCGATAGGTCGGGAACACCATGTCGTCATGCGCGAGCGCATGGGCATGGGCGACCGAGATCGCCTCCTCGCCGGTGCACTTCATGTAGAAGCTGGTCTTGCCCTGCCGCTGCCCGCGGTACATCCGGTCGTCGAAGGCGCGGGTCAGTGCCATCGTGCGCAGCATCCGCCGCAGCGTCTCGGCATCGAGGCCCGGGTTCCAGGGGCCGACCGCGCGATCTTCTTCATCGAGGACGCGAATCATGTCGGTGGTCATCGGCCAGGTTTCGCTGGCCGGGCAATTCTCGTCAGGGCGCCCCAGTTGTCCTGCAGGCGGCACCGGGAGATGCGAATAGTCGACGACGTCGCCGGGCCGGTATCGAGGCTCGGGTACGTAGAGTTCCAGCGGCGGGAGATTCCCGCGCGCCCTTCCCGTATCTGGTGCCGTTTTTTCGGCCATTTCAATGCTCTCCCGCCAAGGTCGGGCCGTCGGAACCCGCCGCGCAACAGGCGAAGCAAAATTCCACGGTTAAGTCATATTATTTCAAACCTTGGTAATGTCAATTACACCGCAACCGGCGCGGCGATATGCGCCTGCGGGGCATATCCGGCGACTTCGAAGTCCTCGATCCGGTAGTCGAAGATCGAATCGGGACGCCGGAGAATCGCCATCGTCGCCTCGCCTTCCGGCTCGCGCGAGAGCTGTTCTTCGACCAGCGCCGCATGATTGAGGTACAAGTGGACATCACCACCGGTCCAAACGGCCTCACCCGGCTCGAGGTTGCATTGCTGCGCCATCATCCGCGTCAGCAGGGCCAGCGACCACATGTTGAAGGCGAAGCCGAGGCCGAGGTCGCAGCTGCGCTGATAGAGCAGGCATGAGAGCCGCCCGTCCGCGACATGGAACTGGTAGGTCTTGTGGCAGGGCGGCAGCGCCATCGAATCGAGTTCGGCGACGTTCCATCCCTCGATGATATGGCGGCGGCTACCTGGATTTTTGCGCAGGCTCTCGACCACCTGCGCCACCTGGTTGATGCCGGGACCGCGCCGGAACAGACCCTCGCCGACCGGCTCGTACGTGTCCCAGTCCACCCACTGCTTGCCGTAGACCGGACCGAGATCGCCCCAGGCCTCGGCGAACACCTCGTCCGCCACGATTCGCGCGGAGAAGTCCTTGCGACTGATCTCCTCGCCCGTTTCGCGTCGATAGCGGTCGAGCGGCCAGTCGGTCCAGATTTCCACCCCCTGCGCGCAGAGCGACCGGATATTGGTGTTGCCGGTGAGGAACCACAGCATCTCGCGCGTGGCGGTCTTCCAGTAGACGCGCTTGGTGGTCAGCAGCGGCATCGCCCCGCCCGAGAGGTCGAACCGGATCGTCGCGCCGAAGACCGAGCGCGTGCCCACGCCCGTACGATCGAGCCGCTCGTCGCCCTGCTCCCAGATGCGGCGCATGAGGTCGAGGTATTGCCATTCCCAATGCGGGGTTGCGGTGGAGGCGGTGCAAAGCGCGGTCGTGGTCATGGCATCAGACTATCCGCCCGCGCGCGCCGGCGAAAGCACCCGCGCGCGATGCTCCCCAGCGCAATCAGCCACCATTTTCACAAGGTTGAAGTTTTTGCCGAAAAGCCCCTTGCCACCCCCGGAAGTGCCCTATATAGGCGCCCTCCTGCCCGGGGCGGTCTTCGGATTGCCCCTCCGGTCGGGGAATAGCTCAGCCTGGTAGAGCACTGTCTTCGGGAGGCAGGGGCCGGAGGTTCGAATCCTCTTTCCCCGACCACTTTATACGAGAACGGCGTGTCGCAAGACGCGCCGTTCGTCGTTTCAGGCTCCCACTTTTACACGCCTCAGCGCGAAAAATAGCGCGAGCGCATTTCCGCCACCCTCGCCCGCGCATCCGCGACGGCGCGTTCCTCGATCGCCATCAACACGTGTTCGATCGAGCCCTCCAGATGCATCCGCACCGCCGCTCGCGCCCGCACGGGGTCGCGCGCCTTCAGGGCGGCGAGAATCTCCACGTGTTGCTGCAGACTGTAGCGGTAGTTGCGGCTACGGGCTTCCTCCAGCATCCGGCGACATTCCGTCGAGCGCGAGCGCATATCCCACAAGTCGCGCACGCTGCGCTCCACCGCGAGGTTGCGGGTGGCATGGGCCATGGTCATGTGGAAATCGGTCAGCCCCGCCTGCCAGTCCTCGAACGAGCCGTCCTCCCGGCGCATCGCGGCGACGGCGCTGTCCAGCCGCGCCAGTTCCTCGTCGGTGATGTTGGCGGCGGCGAGCGAGGCGGCTTCGCCCTCGAAGATCAGCCTCGCCTGCACCAGTTCCATCGGCGTCACCTCGGTCGGGGAGCGGGGCTCGTCCTCCGGCAGCCGCAGGACATAGGCCCCCGACCCGATGCGAACCTCCACCACGCCCATGACCTCCAGCGCCAGCAGCGCCTCGCGCACGACGGGGCGACTGACGCCCATGGTGAGCGACAAGTCCCGCTCGGCCGGCATGCGCGCGCCGACCGGATGGCGGCCGGCGCGAATCTCGTCGATCAATCGCGCCGCAACCTTGCGATAGAGGCGCGGCGACGGCGATTCGTCCTGTGCACGGTCCAACGCTATCCCTCCCTGCGGTCCGACCGGTTGTTCCGGTTTCGCAAGATCTGTCTTACCAGTCTGCCGTGTGTGAGAACAAGCCGTGCTCCGCCATGGGCAAGGCACGTTACCGCTGCAGGCTCAGCCCGAGCGCAGCAGCTGCACGCCCCAGTCGCGCTCGAACAGATAGAGCAGCAGCCGCGCCGCCTCTCCGCGCGGACCGGCAAGGCCGCCATCGCGCTCGATCAGCAAGCGCGCGTCATCGTGCGCAAGCGGCAGCAGCTTGGTGATCTGTTCGAGGCTGGCGATGCGGAACGGCGTGTCGCCCGACTGCCGCGTGCCAAGCAGTTCGCCGCCGCCGCGCAGTTGCAGATCCTCCTCGGCAAGCCGGAAGCCGTCCTGCGTCTCGCGCATCAGGGCGAGGCGCTGGCGGCCGGTTTCGGACAACTGGTTGCCGCGCAGCAGCAGGCAGGTGGACTTTCCCGAACCGCGCCCGACGCGCCCGCGCAGTTGGTGCAGCTGGGCAAGGCCGAAGCGCTCGGCCTGTTCGATCACCATCAGCGTGGAATTGGGCACGTCGACTCCGACCTCGATCACCGTGGTCGCGACCAGCAGCTTGGCCTCGCCCCGGGCGAAGCGTTCCATCGCCGCGTCCTTGACCTCGGGCCGCAGCTGGCCGTGGACCAGTGCCACGGTATCGCCGAAGCGCTCCTTGAGCGCTGCATAACGCGCCTCGGCGGCGGCAAGGTCGTCGGTCTCGCTCTCGTTGACCATCGGGCAGACCCAGTAGGCCTGCTGACCTGATTCGATGTGGCGCGTCAGGGCGCCGACGACGTCGTCCATGCGCTCCACCGCGACGACGCGGGTATCGATCGCCTGACGGCCCGGCGGCAGTTCGTCGAGTTTGGAGACTTCCATCTCGCCGTACTGCGCCAAGGTCAGCGTGCGCGGGATGGGGGTCGCGGTCATCGCCAGGGTATGCGGCGCGCGGCGGCCCTTGCGCGCCAGCATCAGCCGCTGGCCGACGCCGAAGCGGTGCTGCTCGTCGATCACCACCAGCGCAAGGTTCTTGTACGCGACGCTGTCCTGGAAGATCGCGTGAGTGCCGACGACGATCTGGATCGCGCCGCCCAAAAGGCCCATCAGGATCGCCTCGCGGGCCTTGCCCTTGTCTCGCCCCGTCAGCAGCGCGATCTCGACGCCTGTGCCCCGCAGCATGCGCGACAGCGTCTCGTAATGCTGGCGAGCGAGGATTTCGGTCGGCGCCAGCAACGCGGCTTGCGCGCCCGCCTCCACCGCGATCAGCATCGAGGACAGCGCCACCACCGTCTTGCCCGAACCCACGTCGCCCTGCAGCAGCCGCAGCATCGGCGAAGGCTGCGCAAGATCGCCCTCGATCTCGCCGATCGAGCGGGCCTGTGCCCCGGTCAGCGCGAACGGCAGCTTGAGCTTGACCCGCAGCGAGCCATCGCCGACCAGCGGCGTGCCGCGCTGCGAGCGGTTGCTTTCGCGCACCAGCATCAGCGCCAGCGCATTGGCGAAGAGTTCGTCATAGGCCAGCCGGTCGCGCGCGGGGCCGTTGACGCCGCGATGCGCCTCGGTCAGCGCCTCGCGCCAGAGCGGCCAGCCGGTCTTGGCGGTGAGGCTGGGCTCGATCCATTCGGGAAGCTCGGGTAGCGCTTTCAGCGCCTGCGCCACCAGCGAGGCCGCGCGGCCCTGCGTCAGCCCTTCGGACAGGGGATAGACCGCCTCGCACAACTGCCCGATCGGCGCGGACGAATCCTCGGACACATGTTCGGGATGCACGATCTGGAGCATCTGGCCGTACTGGTCGATCCGCCCCGCCACCCAGCGCGTCTCGCCGACCGGCAGTTGCTTCTTGCCGGTGTAGGAGGCGCGGCCGAAATATGTGACGGTGCAGATGTTGCCCGCCGCGTCCTCGGCGATCACGCGGAACGGGCCGCGTCCGCTGGGCGAGCGGTGTTCGCGAACGGTAAGCGCGACTATGACGTTCTCGCCCACGCCCGCTTCGTCGAGGTTGGTGATCGCGCGCCGCTCCACGAAGCGGTCGGGCAAGTGATACGCGAGGTCCCTGATCCGGGTAAGCCCCAGCTTTTCCAGCGGCTTGCGCAGCTTGGGACCGACGCCTTCGAGCGCCTCGACTTCGACGAACAGGGAATTGAGAGCTTCAGGCCGCATGACGAGCGCCTCTTAGCGCGAGTGGGGACCGTTTCGCCAGAGCGGGCGGAACCTTGTCCGTCATCGTGCGGTTGGCCCCCCTGTAACAATGAAGGAGAAGCCCATGCTCTTGCCGAACGGAACCGTGTTCGCGATCGTCGACGGAGAGAACTTCGAACTCTATCGCAACACGGGGGCGGAAGCCGAACCCCGACTGGCGGCGATGGACGTACCCGAACTGGAGGCGACCAACTTCAGCGCCGGCGCCCGCCGTCTCGACGGCCCTACCCGCCATCAGGCCCGCACCGGGGACGGCAGTAACGATGCGCTCGACGAAAGCGCCCACGTCGCGGCGGTGACGGGATGGCTGAACAGCCAGGTGCTCTCGCGCGAAATCGACCAGCTGGTGGTTGTGGCCGATCCGCGCTCGCTGGGCGAGATGCGCAGGCATTACCACAAGCAGCTCAAGGACGTATTGGTGGCCGAGGTGCCCAAGAACCTCGCCGGCCGTCCCGCTCAGGAGATTACGCGCATCCTGCATGGCTGATGCGCGAACTTGCTCATGCCCGCGCCGCATTGTAACGGCGCGGGCATGAGCGAACTTTCACCCCGCCTCGCCCGCCTCAAGTTCCGCGCCTGGCATCGCGGCACGCGCGAGGCCGACTACATGATCGGCTGCTTCTTCGACCGCTTCCACGCCGAATGGTCGGATGAGGACATCACCCTGTTCGAGACCATCATCGAAGAGGAAGATGTCGACATCATGGGCTGGGCGCTCGGTACGATGTCCGTGCCCGAGGAATATCGCGGCCCGATGATCGAGCGGATGATGAAGCTCGATTACGTCGAGATTCCGAGGGACTGATCGGAACAATCCGGCTTCGATGGTCTCAAAGCCACCCCAATTCGTCATTGCGAGCGCAGCGAAGCAATCCAGGGCAGTATGAGGCTGCCCTGGATTGCTTCGCTGCGCTCGCAATGACGACTGAAGTGAGGCCGTCGGACTTTACAGCCCGCCCAGCAGGTGCCCGCCATCGACCGGGATCACCACCCCGGTCATGTAGCGCGAGGCATCCGAGCACAGCAGCATGAGCGGCCCGTCGAGATCCTCGAAATTGCCGAAGCGCCGCTGCGGAATGCGCTTCGCCATCGCATCGCCCAGCGTACTGGAGAGGAAATCGCGGTTCATGTCCGTGGCGAAATAACCCGGCGCCAGTGCATTCACGCGGATACCGTAGCGCGCCAGTTCCAGCGCCATCTGTTTGGTCATCTGCACCACGCCCGCCTTGCTCATAGCATAGACCGCTAGTTGCCCGCCTTGCGCGAGCCCTAAGATCGACGCGATGTTGACGATCGCCCCGCCCTCACCGCGATCGCGCATGCCCCTCGCGACTTCGGTAGCGACGAGAAAGGCGCCGCGCAGGTTGGCGTTCATGATGTGGTCGTAGTCCTCCACCGTCGCATCGAGCACCGGCTGGGCGCTGGATACGCCCGCGTTGTTGACCAGCACGTCGATGGCGCCTGCCTGCCCGGCGGCCTCGCGGATGCTGGCAGGATCGGTGACGTCGAGGGATACGCAGGTGGCATCGCCGATCTCGGCGGCCAGTTCCTCCAGCGCATCCATGCGCCGGGCCGCGAGCACGACATGGGCACCGGCGACGCTCAGCACCTGCGCAAAATGGCGGCCGAGGCCGCTGGATGCGCCGGTTATCAGTACGCGCTTGCCTTCGAGGGTGGTCATGATGCTCTCCATTTCTCGCAGCTACCGTTCGTCATTGCGAGCGTAGCGCAGCAATCCAGGGCCAGCGTAACACTGCCCTGGATTGCTGCGCTACGCTCGCAATGACGAGAGTGGGAGCGATCCGCAGACATGACACCTTGCGCGGGAAGATGATTGTATTTCCCCTTCGCCCCGCATATCCCGCCAATCACCCCTGTCATGACTGATTTCTCCCGCATCATCACGGCCTCGGCGCCGTTGACCCTCGCTTCGGTCACTCGCGGTTCGCAGCCGCTGGTCATGGCCGACCTTGCCCGCGCCATTGCTCCGAAAGGCCGCGCCGTCTTCGTCGCGGACAACGACCAGGCGATGAGCGCCGTCGCCAGCGCAGCGCAGTTCTTCGCGCCCGAACTGGAGGTCATCGAGTTCCCCGCGTGGGACTGCCTGCCCTACGACCGCGCCAGCCCCGCGCTGTCGGTCAGCGCCCGCCGCCTCGCCGCGCTCCATGCGTTGCAGTTGAAGCGACAGGGGCCGCAGCTTCTCGTCACCACCACCAATGCCCTGCTCCAGCGCGTGCTCACCCCGTTCCGAATCCGCGAATCGGTGCGCCTGCTCAAGCCCGGCATGGAGATCGGCCACGAAAGCCTGATCGGCCTGCTGCGCCGCCAGGGTTACCAGCGCACCGACACCGCGATCGACGCGGGCGAGTTCGCGGTGCGCGGCTCGATCTTCGACATCGTGCCCTCGGGCCTAAATGCCGGAGAAGGATCGGGGGGCGGCCTGCGCCTCGACTTCTTCGGGGACGAGCTGGAAACGCTGCGCCTGTTCGACACCGGCACCCAGCGCTCCAGCGGCACCGTGCCCGACCACCTACTGCTGCCCGCCAGCGAAGCTCTGATGGACGAGGATACCGTCAAGCGCTTCCGCACCCGCTACCGCGAGATGTTCGGCACCAACGCCACGGCCGATCCGCTCTATCAGGCGGTCAGCGACGGCCGCCGCCTTGCGGGCATGGAGCACTGGCTGCCGCTGTTCGAGGACCGGCTGGTCACCCTGTTCGACCACCTCGGCCCCGATGACCTGATCGTGATGGACACCGCCGCGATCGGCGCCGTGGACGAGCGCGTCACCGACATCGCGGACTATCACAAGGCCCGTCTCGAAACCTCGGGCCAGAAGGCCGGCTCCTACCGCCCGCTGGCGACCGATTCGCTCTATCTCGGCAAGGACGAACTGGACGAACTGATCGCCGCCCACCCCGTCCACCGCGCCGATCCCTTCGCCCAGCCGGAAAGCGGCAAGGTGATCGACTTCGGCTTCGGCAACGCACGCGATTTCGCCCCCGAACGTGCGCGCGGCGACAATGCATACGAGGCCGCCGCCAAGCACCTCCACGCCATCGCCAAGTCGGGCCGCAAGGCGATCCTGGCCGCCTACTCGCCCGGCAGCCGCGCCCGCCTCGTCTCGATCCTCGGCGAAGCGAAAGGCCCCGAGCCGCGCGTCGCCGAGACCTGGCAGGAAGCGCTGGGCCTTGCCGTGCAGGGCCGCTCCGCCGCGCTGGTGCTGCCGCTGGAGACCGGCTTCTCCAACGATTCCGTCGAAGTCATCACCGAGCAGGACATTCTGGGCGACCGCCTTGTCCGCCGGAAGAAAAAGAAGAAGGATTCCGACGCCTTCCTCGCCGAACTGGCGGCGCTGACGCCGGGCGATCTGGTGGTCCACATGGACCACGGCATCGGCAAGTACGAAGGGCTGCAGTCGATCCCGGTCGGCAAGTCCCCGCACGACTGCGTGATGCTGACGTACTCCGGCGGCGACAAGCTCTACATCCCGGTCGAGAACCTCGACGTCCTCTCCCGCTACGGCAGCGAGGCGGAAGGTGTCGCGCTCGACAAGCTGGGCGGCGAGGCATGGCAGAAGCGCCGCGCCCGCCTGAAGGAGCGCATCCGCGAGATTGCGGGCGAACTGATGAAGACCGCCGCCGAACGCGCCCTGCGCGTCGCCCCGGCCCTCGTCGCCGAGGAATCGAGCTTCAACCAGTTCGTCGATCGCTTCCCCTGGCAGGAAACCGAGGATCAGGAAGCCGCCATCGCCGATACGCTGGACGACCTTTCCAGCGGCAAGCCGATGGACCGCCTGGTCTGCGGCGACGTCGGTTTCGGCAAGACCGAAGTGGCCCTGCGCGCGGCCTTCGTCGCGGCGATGGCGGGCCAGCAGGTCGCCGTCGTCGCGCCGACCACGCTGCTGGCGCGCCAGCACTTCTCCGGCTTCGCGGACCGGTTCGCCGGTTTCCCGCTCAACGTCGGTCGCCTCTCGCGCCTCGTGCCCGAGAAGGAAGCCAAGGCCACGCGCGACGGGCTGGCGGACGGCACGATGGACGTGGTCTGCGGCACCCACGCGATCCTCTCCAAGACGGTCAGCTTCAAGCGCCTCGGCCTTGTCATCGTCGATGAGGAACAGCGCTTCGGCGTGAACCACAAGGAGAAGCTGAAGCAGTTGCGCGCCGACGTGCACGTGCTGACGCTGACCGCCACGCCGATCCCGCGCACCCTGCAGATGGCGATGAGCGGCCTGCGCGAACTCTCCACCATCCAGACCCCGCCGGTCGATCGCCTTGCGGTGCGGACCTATGTGATGGAATGGGACGAGATGGTGATGCGCGAGGCCCTGCTGCGCGAACACCACCGCGGCGGCCAGAGCTTCATCGTCGTGCCCCGCATCTCCGACATGCCCGAGATCGAGGACTGGCTGCACAAGAACGTGCCCGAGGTGAAGTACATTTCCGCCCACGGCCAGATGAGCGCGGGCGACGTGGAAGAACGCATGAGCGCCTTCTACGAGGGCAAGTACGAGGTGCTGCTCTCCACCACGATCGTCGAATCCGGCATCGACATTCCGCGCGCCAACACGATCATCATCCACCGCGCCGACCGCTTCGGCCTCGCCCAGCTCTACCAGCTGCGCGGCCGCGTGGGCCGATCGAAGCTACGCGCCTACGCCTACCTGACGACGCCGCCCGACCGCGCGTTGTCCGAAGTGGCCGAAAAGCGCCTCAAGGTGCTGGGCGATCTCGATTCGCTCGGCGCGGGCTTCCAGCTCGCCAGCCACGACCTCGACATTCGCGGCGCGGGCAATCTCCTTGGTGACGAGCAGTCCGGCCACATTCGCGAAGTCGGTTTCGAACTCTACCAGTCGATGCTGGAGGACGCGATCCTTGCCGCCCGCGCGGGCGGTGTCGGGCTGGAGAAGGACACTTCGGGCCTGTCCCCGCAGATCACCGTCGAGGCGCCGATCATGATCCCGGAAGAGTACGTACCGGATCTGGCCGTCCGCATGGCGCTCTACCGCCGCCTGAACGACGCGGATTCGCGCGCGGAGATCGAATCTCTCTCCGCCGAGATGATCGACCGCTTCGGCCCCCTGCCCCAGCCGACCGCAAACCTCGTGCAGCTTATCCAGATCAAGCGGCAGGCGATCGAGGCGCATATCGCCAAGATTGACGTGGGCCCGCGTGGCACGCTGGTCAGCTTCCACAACGATAGCTTCCCGAACCCGGCGGGCCTCATCGCCTACGCCGAGCGGCTGAACGGCGCGGTGAAGCTGCGGCCGGATAACAAGCTGGTGCTGCAGCGCGCATGGGGCGATCCAAAAAGCAGGCTCAACGGTTTGCTGCAGCTGACCAAGGGGCTGAGTGCAGTGGCGCGCAAGGGGTGACCCCTTGTCCTGACCGCAATCAGTGTGTATTTATTTACACATGCATCGTGACAGCAAAGCCATCATCAAACGGCTTGAGGCCGAAGGATGGCAGCATGTCTCGACCCAAGGCTCACATGCCAAGTACCGCAAGGACGACCGCACACTGATCGTACCGCATCCGAAGAAGGATTTGCCGATCGGCACCGCGCGTTCGATCGCGAAAATGGCGGGTTGGCTATGACAGGACGATTGCCGTGAAATACTTCTACGCCATCATGCACAAGGACGAGGACAGTGCCTACGGCCTGACCTTCCCCGACCTGCCCGGCTGTTTCGCCGCCGCCGATCGCGCCGAGGACATTCTGCCGAAAGCCTGCGAAGCCCTCGAACTGTGGTTCGAGGACCAGCCCTGGCGCGAACCTACACCGCTCGACGGGATCGAAAGCGAAGATGGAGGCACGCTGATCGCGGTCCCCTGGATCGTCAACGATCATCGCGTGGCGCGGGTAAACCTGTCGATCGAACGCGGTATACTCGACGCGATCGACAAAGCCGCGGCCGAACGCAGCCTGACGCGCAGCGCTTTCATCGCGCAGGCCGCGCGTAACGAGATACAGGGCGCGCATTGAGGTGCATGCAGGGGTTTAGCACCCCTGCTTCCCGTGAAATGTCAGAGGTTGCGCGCGAAGGAGCGTCGTGCTCTCACTGTGATGTTTAGAACAGATAGGCAGCGGCGCTTTTGAGGCCCTGTCACCCTGAACTTGTTTCAGGGTCCATTAGGCAGACTTAGCCGGAAGGTAGTGCCGCAGAGCTGCCCCCTCGGTTTGCTTGCGCTACGGCAGAGTTACACGGCGCGATGGACCCTGAAACAAGTTCAGGGTGACGAGGGAAACAGCGAAAAAAAGCGCCGCAGGCCATAAATCCCCCCCGCAATGCGCACCCCACTCCGCTGCACGCGCCACGCCGACAGATCATGGGGGTGCAGGGGGGCTATGCTCCCCTGCTCTTGTCTTTCTTCCCTTCAGCCCGGGCCAGCTTGGCAAACATCGCCGCACTCATGGGCTGCGCGCGCAGGAACCCCTGGAAATACGCGCAACCCTCGCGCGCGGCGACCTCACGCTGGCCTTCTTCCTCGATCCCTTCGGCGATCACTTCGAGGTCCAGCGCCTTCGCCATCGCCACGATCGCCCGCAGCACGGCCACGTCGCGGCGGTCGGTGGTCACGCCGTCGATCATCGAGCGGTCGAGCTTCAGGTAATGGATCGGCAGCACCTTCAGATAGCGGAAGTTGCAGAATCCAGCCCCGAAGTCATCGAGCGCGATGCGGATGCCTTGCGCCGAGAATTCCGCCATTGTCTGCGCGACCATCTCGATATCGGCGATCAGCGCCTGCTCGGTGATCTCCAGCGTCAGCTGCCGCAGCGGGAAGCCGGTCTCGCGGATCAGCTCGAACATCTGCCGGGTGTAGCTGGCGAAGGCGAGGTCGGCGGGCGTTACGTTGATCGAGAGCCGCAGCTGGCCCGGCCATGCCCGCGCGGCGAACATCGCCTTGCGGGCGATATGGCGGGAAAGCGGCCCGATGTGGTCGGCGCGCTCGGCGATGGCGAACAGCGCACCGGCGCCGATACGGCCGAGTTCCGGGTGGTTCCAGCGGGCGAGCGCCTCGGCGCCGGTCAGCCGGTCGTCGGCAAGGTTGAACTGGGGCTGGAACAGCACCTCGATCTCGTCGCGGTCGATGGCGACGAGGAGGTCGGCCTCCAGTTGCTGCGCCGAGCGGCCGGGTGGGGTCACCTCGCCATCGGCCCAGGCGAGGCGGGTTCCGGCCTGCTCGTAGGCCTCGCCCAGCGCGTGACCGAGACGGTCGAGCATCGATTCGACGCTCTCGCCGGTCAGCGCGCGGATCAGCGCGACACGGGGGGAAAGGCGCAGCATGCCGGTGCTGACCGGGATCGGCCGCGCGATCATGTCGGCCAGCTGGTCCGCCACAAGCTGCCAGCGCTCGCGGCTGCAGGCCTCGTTAGCGACGAGAAGGAAGCTGCCGCCCCCTGCCCGCGCCAGCAACCAGGGGCCGTCGAGTTCCTGTTCCGCGAAGTGGCCGATGCGCGCGGCGACTTCCTCCAGCGCACCGTCGCCCGCCGCCTCGCCATAAGCCATGTTGATCGCATCGAGGCGGCGCAGGCTCAGCAGCATGGCGTGGACATGCGCCAGGTGCGGCATCAGCGCCGGGTCTTCGCGCCACGCGGCGATGCGATCGTGGACTGCGTCGAGCCCGGGAATGCCGGACAGACGATCCTCGATCCGCTTCGCAGGATTGCGGACCCGATCTTTCATGCCTGCATCGTTCAGTTTAACGCCCATCACGCCGCCATAACCCAAACCCCTTGCAAAACCCTTCAAAATTCGCGAGCCCCGGTCCCGGAATGGGACCTTCGGAAAACATGATGGGGAAAGACGTGAAGCTGGCGCTCATCGTCTCCGACAGCGCCAAGGCCCAGGCCGGGGCCATGCTCCTGCGCGATTCGCATCCATGGGTGTCCTCGCAGGAGGCCGACGTGCTGGTCGTGCTGGGCGGAGACGGCTTCCTGCTGCACGTGCTGCACGAATTGCTGGACCATGATTCGATCAAGCCGGTCTACGGCATGAACCTGGGCACGCTGGGATTCCTGATGAACGGCCCGCTCGAGGATGGCGAGACCATTGCCCGGCGCGTGGCCGAAGCGCATCCGGTCCCCGTGCGCCCGCTGTGCATGAACGCGGTGACGCAGAGCGGCGAACGCTTCAGCTACTATGCCTTCAACGAAGTCTCCCTGCTGCGCGAGACGCGCCAGACCGCGAAGATCGAAGTCCGCATCAACGGCCGGGTACGCATGGAGGAACTGGCGGGCGACGGCATCCTGCTGGCAACGCCGGTGGGCTCCACCGCATACAACCTCTCGGCCCATGGCCCGATTCTGCCGCTGGGTTCGCGCATGGTGGCGATGACGCCGCTCAACCCGTTCCGCCCCCGCCGCTGGAAGGGCGCGATCCTGCCGGAAAGCGCGAGCGTGGAGCTGCGTATTCTCGAGCCCGGCAAGCGCCCCGTCGCCGCCGTCGCCGACCACAAGGAAGTGCGCGATGTCGCCATCGTGCGGATCAGCGCGACGGCGGAAAAGGAGCTGACCCTGTTGTTCGATCCCGGCTTCACGCTGGAGGAGCGGATCTTCGCCGAGCAGTTCCAGGTCTGAAGGAAGAAATTTCGAAAATAGATCAGATTTTCTGCATCACGGGGTTGCCAAGGCCGATGAAGCTGTTATTGGCGCACCCCTGCCCGGCGGTGGTAACACTGACAGGCTGCTCCCCGATAGCTCAGCGGTAGAGCATTCGACTGTTAATCGAATGGCCGTAGGTTCGAATCCTACTCGGGGAGCCAACTTCTTCCGCTCCAGATCATGATCCCAGGATGATGACCGCTCGCCCCCAAACGGGCGCGCGACAGCGGATAATACTTCCAAAGATCAGCTTCTTACCGTCTCCGATCGAATCCGGTTCGGCAGCGCGCGGCCGGCTGCGAAGTCGCTTACGCTCTGCAGTGTGGTCCGCGCGATCGCGTCCAGTGCTTCCTCGGTGAGGAATGCCTGGTGACCGGTCATCAGCACGTTGGGGAACGTCAGAAGCCGCTGTAGCAGGTCGTCGTCGATGATCTCGCTGGACAGGTCGTCGAAGAAGACCCCCGCCTCCTGCTCATAGACATCGAGGGCGACGCCGCCGACGCGGCGCTGCTTGAGCGCCTCGATCAGCGCGGCGGTGTCGATCAGGGCGCCGCGACTGGTGTTGACCACGACAAGACCCGGCCGCGCCGCTGCAAGCACGGCGGCATCGATCAGGTGATACGTATCCGGCGTCAGGGGACAGTGCAGCGTGACGATCTCCGATTCGCGCAGCAAAGCCTCGCGCTCGACGTAGCGCACGCCGATTTCGACCAGCCCCTCATCGACCACTGGATCGCTCGCCAGCACGTCGCAGCCGAACCCGGCGCGCAGCGTGCGGGCGACGAGAGCGCCGATCTGGCCGGTGCCGACGACGCCCGCCACCCGGCCATGGAGATTGCGGCCGACAAGCCCGTCCAGCGCGAAGTTGTTCTCCCGCACCCGCGACCACGCGCGATGGATCTTGCGGTCGAGCGAGAGCAGCAGCCCGATGGTGAATTCCGCTACGGCATGGGGCGAATAGGCGGGCACCCGCACCACCGCGATCCCGAGCCGGTCGGCAGCGGCAAGATCGACGTTGTTGTACCCCGCGCACCGCAGCGCCAGCAGCCGCACGCCTGCACTCGCGAGCGCTTCGAGCACGGCCCGGTCGGCCTTGTCGTTGACGAAGACGCAGACCGCCTCGTGCCCTTCGGCGAGCCGGGCGGTCGAGAGCGTCAAGGGGGCGTCGAGGAACTGCAGGTCGAAACCGTGATCCGCATTGGCGGCTGACAGAAACGTGCGGTCGTAGCTACGGGTGCCATAGACGGCGATGCGCATCGTTCGACCTCGTTCGAATGGACCGGCGCGACGATGCCCGCCCCGGCAGGTCCTGTCCACCGCGGCCTTGCGCCGGACCGCATCGGGGCTATCGTAAGGCCATGTCTCACATCCGCATCGCCGCCCTCTCCGCCCTGCTTCCCCTGATCTTCGGCGCGGCGCCGGCCCTCGCGGCGCTATCGCCTGCCGAACGCCAGATCGTGACCACCGCCGATGCGGGCACGGAAAGCGACCTTGCCCTGCTCGAAAAGCTGGTCGCGCAGAACAGCGGCACCCGCAACCTGGAAGGGGTGCGCAAGGTCAACGCCATGGTCGCGCCCGAATTCGCGGCGCTGGGCTTCGAGACGCGCTGGGTGCCGATGGATGCGGTGGGCCGCGCCGGGCACCTTATCGCCACGCACAAGGGCAAGCGCGGGACGACCCGGATGCTGCTGATCGGCCATCTCGATACCGTGTTCGAGCCAGGCTCCCCTTTCCAGACCGCCCGGCGCGAGGGCACCATGCTGCACGGCCCCGGCGCGGCGGACGACAAGGGCGGCGTCGTGGTGATGCTCGCCGCACTCAAGGCGATGAAGGCGGCGGGCACGCTGGCGGGCGCCAACATCGAGGTCGTCCTCACCGGCGACGAGGAGGCAGCGGGCGAGCCCGTCAGCCTGGCCCGCGCCGACCTGATCGCTGCGGGCAAGCGGGCCGACGTCGCGCTCGATTTCGAGGGGCTGGTGATCGTCGACGGACAGGACTACGGCTCGGTCGCGCGGCGCTCGGCGGGGGATTACACGATCACCGCCAGCGGGATCACCGCGCATTCGAGCGGCATCTTCTCGCCGGAGGTAGGCGACGGCGCCGTCTTCGAACTCGCACGCATCATCACCGCCTTCCGCGAGGAATTACCCGAGCCCAACCTGACCTTCAACATCGGCCTCGTCGGCGGCGGCGCCACGGCAGCGCTCAGCGGGGACGAGGCGCAAGTCACCGCCACCGGCAAGACCAACATCATCCCGCCCGTCGCGATCGCCAAGGGCGACTACCGCGCTCTGACGCCCGAGCAGGTCGAGCGGGTCAAGGCCAGGATGCAGGCCATCGTCGCCCGTCACCTGCCGCGTACCGACGCGGCCATCCGTTTCAAGGACAGCTATCCGCCGATGGCACCGACACCCGGCAACCAGGCGCTGCTCGACCGGCTCAACACGATCAACGCCGACCTCGGTTTGAAGGCCATGCCCGCGCTCGACCCGCTGAAGCGCGGTGCGGGCGACATCAGCTTCGTCGCACAGTACGTCGATGGACTGGCAGGGCTCGGCCCGTCGAGCAGCGGCGATCATACACCCGAGGAGCGCGTCGACCTTTCCAGCTTCCCACGCCAGATCAAGCGCGCCGCCCTGCTCATGACGCGCCTGAGCCGTGAGCCTGCCGGGCGCTGACAGCCTTTTCCGTCATGATGCATGTCCTGATTCGCGCCATCGTAAATTAACCATTTGCTGCCAGACGGCCCCGGCCATAAGGGGCCGCAAATGAGCTTTCCGGACGTCGATACGCTGCGCCTGTGCAGCATCCTCGCCTCGATGGCGTTCGGCATCGTCTTCACGGTGCTGTTCCTGCGCGCCCGCAGCGAGCGGCACTTCCTGTGCTGGGGCATGTCCTCGCTGCTCTACAGCGGCGCGATCCTCGCCTTTTCGTTCGCGCCGCTACGCACCCCTGTCATCGTCACCCTGCTCTATGCAGTGCTGGGAATGACCAACGTGCTGCCGGTGGCCGGGGCTCGCTTGCTGGAAGGACACAGCGCCTTCGTACGCTGGATGATCATTCCCATCGCCAGCGCGGCCATGGGCCATGGCCTGCCGCTTGTGTTGGGCGCCGCGGGGCTCGTTCAGCCCTACGGCATCTGGCAGACGATGGGCGATGCGCTGGGCCTGTCGATCTCGATGGGGCTTTCCGGGTACATCCTGGCCTTCACCGGCAACGCGGCGCAATCGTCCGGGCGGCGCATGGCGGGGCTGTCGATGCTGGCCTACCTGCCGGGCTACATGCTGTCGATCGTCGCGACGGTCTGGGCGATGCCCGGAGACGAGTGGGTCGCGCTGCTGGCCATGCTGTCCGACCAGATCCTGCTCGGCGTACTCAACCTCGGCCTGCTGGCGATCCCAGTGGAACTGGTGCAGAGCCGCCTGCGCGACGCTGCCCTGCGCGACGTGCTGACGGGCGCATGGAACCGCGCCGGGCTGGAGCATGTCTCGCCGCAATTCCTGGTCGCGGGCGCAGGGATCGTCGCGCTCGACGTGGATCATTTCAAGTCGATCAACGACCGCTTCGGCCATGCCGCCGGAGACGAAGTACTTGCGACGATCGGACGGGAAGCCCGGCAACTGGCCGAGAAATCGGCGGGCCAGGTGGTCCGCCATGGCGGAGACGAGTTTCTCGTCCTCCTGCCGCCCGCACAGGATGCCGAAGTCTTTGCGCAGGCGTTGAAAGCCTTCCTTGCCGATCACGGCGCCGGATCGGGATGGGGCGTGAGCATCGGCATGGCGCAAGTCGCGGCCGAGGACACCACTCTGGACGATGCGGTGAAAAGGGCCGACGCGGCGCTCTATCAGGCCAAGGCAGCCCGGCGCCCTCTCCTGCCTGTCCTCTGAAATCTCAGGCCAGCGCCAATCCTCCGGCGCCGACACAGGATACGACCAGCGCGAATTGCAGAACGCGGCGAAAGCGCGAAGGTGCGATCGGCGCAAAGGCGATGGTGAGGACCAGCAAGGTTCCGATCCAGAAAACAGCCGCGAAGGGCGCTCCGTTACCTATGACAAAACGCGCCACCAGCGTCAGCGCGAGCGCCATGGGACTTCCCCAGACGACCGCGTCCCAGGCCTTGAGCAGCCGCGGTTCATCGTGCCCGCGCCGCCGTCGTTTGCCGAGCCAGATATACGTACCTGTCGCGCAGATCGCAGTCAGTGCCATGCCGAACAGGACATAGGCCAGCTTCACCGGCAATCCGCCGAAACTACCGAAGTGGAGTTGGTAATTGGATGCCGCCGCCTGCTGCCCCAGTTCACCGTCTGCCAGCCCGGCAACGCCAAGGAAGCGCCCTTCCGCATCGAACCTATAGGTCTCGCCGAAAATCAGGCGCCTTGCGTGTAAGGCGGAAACCTGGATTTCCTGTCCGCGCGTCAGCGGATCGTGGAGCGTCACGTAAGTGATCGTCACCTTCGGGTAGCGGCGCGCCATGTATTCAAGCGCTGCCGCCACGTTCGGCGCCGGAGCATGCCGCTTGTCGGGCTTGCCCTCTTCTCCGAACAGGGGCTGGTAGACCGCCTCGATATCGCCGCCATAGTCCAGCAACGCGATGGCATAGGCCGTGATCGAGCCGAGCCCGATCACCGCGCCGGTCAGTGCCACCGCCACGGTGAAAGGCAGCGACCACACGCTCATCCGGTTGTGCCAGTCCGCAAGCCCGGGTCCGGTCTGGTTGCGCGCCCGCAGCAGGAAGGCATCCCGGAAGATGCGCGGATGGGCGATGACGCCGGTGAGTGAAAGGGCCAGCATCATCACCCCAAGAACGCCGACCACGGAAATGCCCACCAGCGCGGGCAGGTTCAGCGTGTAATGAAGCTCCACCAGGAAATCGGACCAGCCGATCTCCTCGGCATTGGCCAGGCGCCCGTCGGACTCGACATGAGTGGCGCGGGTATCAGTGGTGACCGTTGTGCGCGGCAATTCTTCCACGGGCATGTGCACGTAGAGGTGCGTGGTGGTCGAGCCGCCGCGCTCGGCGTTCAGCGCCGCCTCTACCGCGCGCTGGACCGCGCCGGGCGCAATGGCGGTCATCTCAGGCGCTTTGTCCTGCTCGACGCGCTGGAGTTCGGCGTAGAAGACCGCGATCGTCCCTGTCAGGCTGACGATGTAGAGCAAGGCGCCGGCGACAAGCCCCATCGCAGCGTGCGCCGATAGCGCGCGTTTGACGATCGAAGCATCGGGAGCGGTCGTCATGAGAGCAATCCTGCCGCCAGCGTCGGCCATGTCGGCAGGCTGGCGATGGCCAGCACCTTGACCTGTCCGCGTCGTACGGGCTGCATCAGAACGGCGTAGGCGATGAGCATCCATAGGATCGGCATCGCGAAAAAGGCCAGCGCCAATGCATTGGCCTCGCTCCAGCCCAGCATCCGCCCCAGCGCAGCAAGAGCCAGCCCCCCGCCTGCTGAAGGCAGTACCGGGACTATGCCGACCAATGTGAACGTCAGCAGGCGTCCGCCAAGGCGAAGCGGCTCACCGCTTTCCGGCAGCATCCCGGCACGGCGGTTGGAAGCGTCAGCCCTGCCGGGTTCAGACCTCAGGCCGGCCCAGGCCAACAACACGAAAGCGGCGCCCATCGTCCAGAGCACTGCGACGGATGTGCCCCAGGCGCCATCGGCCAGCCAGCCGACTACGATCGCTATAAGCAAGAGCGCCCAGCCGGCCGCATTCAACGGCATCGATCGCCGGGCCTGCGCCCATGCGAGCCGCAAGGTTACAACCCCGGCTACGCCCGCCGCGGAGGCGAAGGCAAGCAGCACATCGTGACCTGTCATGGCCGGCCGCTCTGGCGTAAGAATCGAAACGCGCGCATCTGGCCCTCTAATTGCTCACCGAGCAACTAATGCGAGCAATTTTCAATATCAAGCAAGCGCCGCGATCCGCTGCGGCAAAGGCCATTACAACGAGCATACGCCGAAGAAGGGCGCGACTTTCGCCCCGCCCTTCTCCTCCGCCAATCAGAACTTGATCGAGACGCCCGCTGCCATGCGATCGGTATGGTAATCGCCTTGGCGCGCGATCGCGTATTCGATGCGCATCTTGATGCCGTTCGTCAGCTTGATGCCCAATTGCCCGCCGGCCTCGAACGAGTCCTTGTTGGCATCGACGCTCGATACCAGCCAGTCTGCGGCGCCCAGTTCGGCGGTGCGCACAGCGGTCGCGTCCTTCAACTCGTGGCGCCAACTGCCGAACACGCCGACCTCGACCGGATTGCCGACCCCGATCGCCAGTTCCGCGCCGAGTTTGGTGCGCGCGCTCGTCCACTTCTCGCTCGGCATGGTGAGACCGACGACGGTTGAGCCGGATTCGGACACCGAGCCGGCCTTGCTGCGCGCGATCTCGATCCCCGCCACAGGCCGGATCACCGAGCGATCACCGAACTTCACATCCAACTTGGCCTCCAGGGCCGCCGTCAACGTCTTGATCTTGTAGCTGTCAGTCGCCTGCAGGTTGCCAGTGGTCAGGCCGACATTGCGGACCGTATCCACGCTCGCCTCGTTGTAGCCTGCCACGAGGCCAAGCGAGAGAGCGCCGAAGCGATGCGCGCCATAGACGAAGGCAGACCAGGTCTCGATGTCCGCCGAACTGCCGACGTCGCTGAACATGTCGCCATCGGTATAGCTGCCGCCGACGCCGATCCGGGTGCCGTCGATATTGACGGCGTTCACGCCCGCGATCACGCCGTGGGACTTGCGGTCATAGCCATAGGCGATGCCGTCCTCGCCCACTTCGGTGGACTGGCCGATGTAGCGGCCCCAGGCGGTAGCGCCCTTTCGGGTCGATTCCACGCCGCACCCGTCTTCGGCACCCTGGGGCGGCGGGTCGGTGAACTGGCCGGGCGATTGCACGGCCGGAGGACAGCCCCAAGGCTCTTGCGCCGCGCTCAGCGCCGTCTGGCTGATGTCACGCGCCGAGTTCAGCGCCATCTGCATGGTGTCGGCGTGGATCTCGCCGCTGACCTGCGAGAAAGCGTAGCCCAGTTCCTCGCCATCGTAGCCATAGAGGCCATTGAACAGCGCGTAATAGGTACCGCTGCGCACTCCGGCAGCCGGACGAAGCGGATCGAGCCCCGCCGCCGCCCATACGGCGTTGCGCTTCCATCCATTGGCCGCCCCGAAAGTCGCGAAGCTGACGGGGGTTACGGCCGCAAGAACCTGCGTCGGGCGATAGATCACGTCGAAGCGGGTGTTGGCGGCGAGGCCCGAGGTCGGCTGCGTCACCGAATCGAAGGCTCCCGAACCGACCGCGCCACCATCGACGATGACGAACGTATCGCCCACCACCGGCGCGAAGGTGTTGTTGCCGCCGGTGATCCCGCGCAGTGTCGGCGCGAGAATACCGTTGGGCTGGAACGTCGCCCCGGTAGTCAGCGCAAGGCGATCGTAGGTGCCCGCACCGCCTGCCGCGTTGTAGGTGCGCCCGTCGATCTCGACTTCGAAAGTGGCATCGTCGGCCAGCGTCACCTCGCCTGCCGCGACCACGAGCGTTCCGGGGCTGGTGCCCGGGGCCAGGGTACCGCCCGAATTGACCGTGACATCCGCCACGATGGTGCCGCTGCCGCCCAGCCGCGCTCCGTTGTTGACGGTGACGCTCGCGGCTGAGAGTGCCGAGTTGACCAGCAGCGCTCCGCCATCGACGGTGAAACCTTCGTTGAGAGTGCTGATCGCGCTCGAAAGCGTCAGCGTGCCTGCGCCGGTCTTGGTCATGCCGCCGACGCCGGTGAGCCCGCCGGTCAGCCCGACGTCGAAGCCATTGCTGTCGATCGTGCCGCCCTGGCTCTGGACGGTGAATGCCGTGGCCACGTCACCGCCCGAGCCGAACTGCAGCGTGCCGCCGACGAAATTCGGATTGACGTCCCCGTCGTTCACCTCCTGCGTCGTGTAGAAAGCCTTTGCGAGATCGATGTCGGGAATATCGCCGCCGATCGGGATCAGCACGTCCGATCCTCGCGTGATGTCCGTAGTCGGGTCGAAGTCCACGTTCGCGTTGGCAGCCGGGACGGCATTGCCGAAGCCATCGACATAGACGTAGCCGACATGCGCGCCGTAAGGACAGTCAAGCGCCACGAACAACAGATCGTAGTCATGGCCCGAGACCATGTCGATGTCCTCGACCTTCCAGTCGCTGGTCACATAGTAACCGGCCTGACGGAAGATCGTTGTATTCTGTGCGGTATAGGCGCTGTAGGCGATGTTGTTGATGATCTTGCCGGTCGTCTTGTCCACCACCTTGATGATGAACGAAGGACTGTCCGTCGCCCCGTGCGACGGCTCCAGCACTGCGTTCCAGGCGTAGTAGAGCTTGTTGCCGGTATAGTTGGCGACCGACTGCGAAAGCGCGGTGACGCCGTAGTTGGGATTCATGTCGTTCAGCCGAACGGCGTGGTTGCCCGCGAAGACGGTCGGCGTACCAGTAGTGGGATCGAGTTCCCCGGCATTGGTGATGGTGTAGGAATTGGGCGCTCCGGACCAAGTGGAGTCCGCAGGCGGCCATTGCGCCGTGCTGGTCCAGCTGCCCCCGGTCAGCACCCAGCCGGAAGTGTCGCCGGTCTCGAAGCCCGGATTGACCACGGCCTGCCCCCAGACCGGCGCCGCCAGCGCCAGCGATGCGCTCAGTGCCATGGCGCTGACCGCCATACGGGCACGCTTCGGGTTTACGGCAAGCGTGTTGGGTGTCGCACTACCAAACATGATGTCCCCCTCATGAAGAGGCGAAAGATGCCTCTGGCACAGGGACTAACTCACCCAAAGACAGGCGAATAGTAATCAACCCTGTCAGGAAAATTACAAGGTTGGTCATATTATTAACAGAGCAATATCTACTTGTGATTACTTCTACACATTCAATGAAACAAACTCATAAAATACATATGAAAAAGGGCGCCGCCGGAAACCGGCAACGCCCTTTTCAAATACTGCGAATATTTCAGGCCAGCACGCCGTGACAATGCTTGTACTTGTTGCCGGAACCGCAAGGGCACGGCGCATTGCGGCTGATCTGGAGATCCGCCCACGGGTTGCCCTCAGGCCCGGCACCTGCCGGAGCACCCTGCACGACACCCTCGGGGCTGCCAGCGAGATTGCCGAACAACTGCGCCATCTGCGCCGAACCATCGCCGTCCGCCGAGTTGTCGAGGCCGGTGAACGGGTCGATGTGGCCGGTCAGGAAGTCGGGCAGTTCAGGCAGCTGCGTCTGCTCGGGCATGCGCAGTTCGCTGACCGAGATGATGCGCGTCACGTCTTCGCGGATGCCGTCGAGCATGCGCTCGAACAGGCCGAAGGCTTCCTGCTTATACTCGTTGATCGGCTGCTTCTGGGCATAGGCGCGCAGGAACACCACCTGGCGCAGCGCGTCGAGCGTGGCGAGGTGCTCCTTCCAGTAGTGGTCGAGCCGGTCGAGCAGGATCGACTTTTCCACCTGACGCCAGATCGAGGGGTCGTCCTGCGCCATCTTGGCGGCCATGTGGGCATCGGCCAGCTCGGTGATGCGCTGTTCGATGTCCTCGGGCTCGAGGCCGTCCTCCTCGATCCACGCCTCGATCGGGGCGTCGATGGCGAGGATGTCCTGCACCTTCTCCTTGAGGACCGCGATGTTCCAGTGCTCGGGGTAGGAACCTGCCGGGCAGGCATCGGCGACGAGCGAGTTGATGGTGTCATGGCGCATGTCCACCACGACATCGTCCACCGCCTCGGCATCCATGATGTCGGAGCGCTGCTCGTATATCACCTTGCGCTGGTCGTTCATCACGTCGTCGTATTCAACGACCTGCTTGCGCACTTCGTAGTTGCGCGCCTCGACCTTCTTCTGCGCGGTCTCGATCGCCTTCGACAGCCACTTGGAACCGATCGCCTCGCCGTCGGCCAGATTGCTGTTCATCATCTTGGAGAACAGCGTGTCGGGGCCGAAGATGCGCAGCAGGTCATCTTCGAGGCAGAGGTAGAACTTCGACAGGCCGGGATCGCCCTGACGGCCCGAACGGCCGCGCAGCTGGTTGTCGATGCGGCGGCTTTCGTGGCGCTCGGTGCCGATGACGCACAGGCCGCCAGCCGCGAGGACGAGGCGCTTCTGCTCGCCGACTTCGGCCTTGATCTTCGCGATCGCGGCGTCGCGCTCAGGCCCCTCGGGCATGTCGCGCAGTTCGTCCTCGACGCGGAACTCGACGTTGCCGCCGAGCTGGATATCGGTGCCGCGGCCGGCCATGTTAGTGGCGATGGTGACGGCGCCCAGCGAACCCGCCTGCGCGACGATGTGCGCTTCCATCTCGTGGAAACGCGCGTTCAGGACCGAGTGCTTGACGCCTTCCTTGTTGAGGAAGTCCGACAGCAGTTCCGACTTCTCGATCGACACGGTGCCGACGAGGACCGGCTGGCCGGTCTCGTACTTCTCGCGGATCAGCTTGGCGATGGCGGCGAACTTGTCGAGTGTGTTCTTGTAGAACTCGTCCTCCTCGTCCACGCGCTGCACCGGCACGTTGGTCGGGATGGTGACGACGTTCATCTTGTAGATGTCGTAGAATTCCGGCGCCTCGGTCGCGGCGGTGCCGGTCATGCCCGAGAGCTTGGGATACATACGGAAGTAGTTCTGGAAGGTGATCGAGGCGAGCGTCTGGTTCTCCGGCTCGATCTTGACGCCTTCCTTGGCCTCAACCGCCTGATGCAGACCGTTCGACCAGCGGCGGCCATCCATCATGCGGCCGGTGAACTCGTCAATGATGACGACCTTCTCGTCCTTGACGATGTAGTCGGTGTCGCGCTTGAACATCATCACGGCCTTGAGGGCCTGGTCGAGATGGTGGACGACCTGCGTGTTCTCGACATCGTAGAGGTTCGAGCCTTCGAGCAGTCCGGCGGCCTCGAGCATGCGCTCGGCCTTCTCGACGCCGTCCTCGGTCAGCGAGATGTTCTTGGTCTTCTCGTCCGCCTCGTAGTCCTCAGGCAGCAGCTGCTTCACGATCGCATCGACCTGGACGTAGAGTTCGCTCTTGTCGTCAGTCGGGCCGGAAATGATCAGCGGCGTGCGCGCCTCGTCGATCAGGATCGAGTCGACTTCGTCGACGATCGCAAAGTTGAAGGGGCGCTGCACCATCTGGCTGCGCTCGTGCTTCATGTTGTCGCGCAAATAGTCGAAGCCGAACTCGTTGTTGGTGCCGTACGTGATGTCGGCGCCGTAGGCCTCGCGGCGTTCCCACTCGTTGAGGTTCGGCACGATCACGCCGACGGTCAGCCCGAGGAACCCGTGCAGCTTCTCCATCTGCTCGGCGTCGCGGCGGGCGAGGTAGTCGTTGACGGTGACGACGTGGACGCCCTTGCCTTCCAGCGCGTTCAGGTAGGTCGGCGCGGTCGCCACCAGGGTCTTGCCCTCACCCGTGCGCATTTCCGCGATCTCGCCGCGGTGGAGCACCATGCCGCCGATCATCTGCACGTCGAAGTGGCGCATGCCGTAGACGCGCTTGGAGGCTTCGCGCACCGTGGCGTAGGCTTCGGGCAGGATATCGTCGAGCGTGGAGCCGCTGGCCAGCATCTCGCGGAACTTGGGGGTCTGGGCGGCGAGTTCCTCGTCGCTCATGGCCTCCATGGCGGGCTCGAAGGCGTTGATCTGGGCGACGATCTTGTCGAGCGACTTGACGTAACGCTCGTTGGACGAGCCGAAGATGGACTTGACGAGTGCGCCGAGCATGGCGGTGAACCCCTGTTTTTCGTGAATTACATATGGTCGGTGTACGCGGCCCAAGCTCACAAGGAGGCGGCCGAACGACCGGGCGCGTGAATAAGCTCGCGAGGATGCGAAAGTTGCCGGGCGGCGCGCTTATTGACGCGCGCGGTCTATCCCGGTGAGCACGGCCGGCACGGCGACCGGCGCGAAGGCGACCGGCTGCTGTGGCGCATGAAGCCGCGTATTGCGCAGGCCCGGTTCGGGCAGCCGTGCAAGGGCGACCGGCGCACGCGGCGCCTTGGCGGCGACCTCATGGGCGGCCAGAACCTGCACCGCCGACACCTGCGACACACACGCCTCGGCCGGGCCGACTTGTGCGGCGAGCCCCGTAAGCAGGGCAAGCAGGGTCAGGATCAGGCGATGGGCCATAGGAAACGTCAGATAGGGTCGATGACGGGATGTGTCCACATGCGTTTGCGGCGAAAGGGTATTGTGCCCCGGAAACGTACCCTGCCCTGTCTGGCGATCTTCGATTTCCCGGCCTTCCCGCCAAAGCACGCAGCGGGTCGTTAACCATTTCAGGGCATGAAGTGATCGGCCTTTGGCGGAAGGACGACATGACTGCGACTGATCGACTGCAACGGCGCTTGCGCCGACTGGACGCGCCGTGCGCGATCTCCGCCTTTCTCCTGCTGGCCAGCTTCGCCCTGCTGGCGACGATCATCCTGACATCAGGCATGACGCTGGACTGGTCCGGGCTGGGTATCTGCATTGCTTTCAGCATCGCGGCGCTGGTCGCCGGGATAGCCATGAAACTGGCCGGAGGGACGCCGCGCGTCGCCAATCTCCTGCTGGTCGTCGCGGTGATGTCGGGCGCGACGGTCTGCAACACCGTGTCGATGAATGTCGGCCTTCGCCTGCACATGCCGCTGATCGACGAAGGACTGGTCGCCTTCGATCACCTGCTCGGCTTCGATCCCGCCCTGCTGGTACGCGCCTTTGCCCTGAGCCCGCGCATCACGGAATGGCTAGGCATCGCTTATACGCAATCGAACTGGGCCGCCATCGCGGTCGTGCTGGGCCGGTGCCTGTTGCCGGACCCGGACTGGCGGCCGTTCGTAGCTTATTCCGGAGGACTGCTGGCGGCCGCGATCATTTCCGTCGTCACGCCTGCCATGGGCAACATCGCGTACTCGCAACTCTTCGACCTTCAGGGTCACGGCCTGCCTTACGGCGCGGGCACCTATCACCTCGACGCCTTTCACTATTACTATCACGGCACGGCGCAGATTGCGGGCAACAGGCATATCTCCGGCGTCGGCGTCTTTCCCTCGTTCCACACGATCATGGGACTGGTGATCGCCACCGGGCTGCGCGGCACCCGCTTCCATCTGGCAGGCGCGATCTTCGGCGTGGCGACGATCGTGGCGACGATCCCAATGGGCTCGCACTACGTCACCGATGTCCTAGGCGGCACGGTGATCTGGGCCATGGCGATGGCTCTGGCGGAACTGACCTGTCGCCGCGATAGGGCCTCGCTCACCGATGCGCGCATTCTGGCAGGCGTGGGAGAAGCCCTGCCTGCATAGCGCCGCTTTCCTACACTTTGCGCAGTCCGATAGGGTGCCAGCCATGCGGCGACCCCTCGTTAAAATTTTGAATACTCTTGGTGCCCCATGAAATGGCGGGTATTCGAAGGTCATAATACCGCTGGGGGCACTCCAATGCTGTCGATGATCATGCTTGCTGCCGCACAGATCGTATCGGCTGCTCCGGCTCAACCACCCGTCATACAATCCGTACCGAGAGCGGCCGCCACACCGCCTGTTATCATCACTGAAAATCCCGACAGTTTCGACAACAGCCAGGAAACCGCGATCTTCGACGTCGATGCGAGAAGCGGAAACGAATTGTTGTGGGCCGGTGAAATGCGTGTTTCCGGGCGTCAGGGTGCGAGTTTTACCCGACAGCAGTCGAATGCTTCCACATCATCATGCGCCCGCGGGCAGACCTCGTATGGGCAGGGAGAACGGTCATCACTCTCGATAAACCTGAACAGGTATCGCGCCGGGCGGGATGAAGGCGGCGTGCAGATGCGCGTTACGTGGGAGCGTCCGGGAGAAGGCGACACCTGCCAGGGGGCGAATGCCCGAACGGCGGGGATCACGGAAAACCTTTTCCTCGAGCGAGGTCAGGAGCGGATCGTCAAGGGTGACGGCGGTCTGATCATTCGCCTGCGCCGCCGCTAGGTGATTGCAGCCATGCCATTTTCGATCGCCCCGGGCCGCACAAGGTTACGTCACAAGGTGACACCTCCCCCTCGCAAGGTGACACATCGCGTGCAAAATGTGTCACCTTATGCGGCCAAGGTGACACTTCCGGGCCTAAGGTGACACCTTTCCCCTCTGGACCGTGTCAACCGTGTAAACCTGCGTCACCTTGCGCGGCCGCCGAACCGCCCTTGACCTGCAACACCCACGCGCTAGGCAACCCGCCATGGCCTACCCCGTTTCCCCGCTCGCCTCGCCCTTCCCCGCCCTGCCCGAGATCGCGGGCGTCACCCCGCATGTCGTGCGCGCCGGCTACAAGGACTGGGGGCGGTGCGACCTCACGTACGTCACGCTGGAAGAAGGCACCGCCGTCGCGGGCGTTTTCACCAAGAACGTGTGCTGCTCGTCCGAGGTCGATCTCGGCCGCGAGAACGTGAAGCTCGGCCGTGCCCGCGCGCTGGTGGTGAATGCGGGCAATTCCAACGCCTTCACCGGCTATCGCGGCCGCGAGGCGGTGGAGCAGATCATGGAGCAGGTCGCCGCGCACATCGGCTGCCCGAAGGAGCAGGTCTTCGTCTCCTCGACCGGCGTGATCGGCGTGCCGCTGCCCAAGGACAAGGCACGCGAGGGTGTGGAAAAGGCCCTCACCGCCGAGCCCTGCAGCTGGGAAGACGCGGCGAAAACCATCGCCACCACCGACACTTTCGCGAAGGGCGCCTCCGCCACCGCCATGGTCGGCGACACAAAGGTGACGATCAGCGCCATCATCAAGGGCTCCGGCATGATCGCGCCCGACATGGCGACGATGCTGGGCTACCTGTTCACCGACGCCGCCGTGGAGCCGGGCTTCCTGCAGGCCTGCCTCTCGGCCGCGAACTTGCGCACGTTCTCGTGCATCACCGTCGATTCGGACACCTCGACCAGCGACACCGTCCTCGCCTTCGCCACCGGCAAGGCGGGCAATGCACCGATCACCGGCTTCGACAGCCCCGGCGCCCATGCTTTCGCCGCCGCGATCCATGATGTCTGCCGCCAGCTCGCCCACCTCGTCGTGCGCGACGGCGAAGGCGCGCAAAAGTTCATCGCCGTCTCGGTCAGCGGTGCGGTGTCGGACGAGAGCGCCCGCAAGGTCGGCATGGCGATCGCCAATTCACCGCTGGTGAAGACCGCCATCGCCGGAGAGGACGCCAACTGGGGCCGCGTCGTCATGGCCGTCGGCAAGGCGGGCGAGCCCGCCGACCGCGACAAGCTCTCGATCGGCTTCGGCGGCACCTGGGCCGCACAGCAGGGCCTGCCACTGGCGGACTACGACGAGGCGCCCGTCGCCGCGCATCTCAAAGGTCAGGACATCTCGGTCGAGGTCGACCTCGGTCTGGGCGAAGGCACCGCGACGGTGTGGACCTGCGACCTGACGCACGGCTACATCTCGATCAACGCGGACTACCGGAGCTGATATGACTGCACCGTTCTTCACGATCTGGGGCCGCCTGAACTCGCACAACGTCAAGAAGGTGGCCTGGTTCGCCGAGGAACTGGGCCTCAAGTACCAGCGCCATGACATCGGCGGGACGTTCGGCTTCACCGGGGAATACCTCGCCAAGAACCCCAACCGCCTCATCCCGACGATCGAGGACGGCAAGGTGGTGCTTTGGGAATCGAACGCGATCCTCCGCTACATGGCGGCCGAGTACGGCGGCGGCGCATGGTTCCCCGCCGACCCCATCGACCGCGCCCTCGCCGACCGCTGGATGGACTGGCAATTCGCCTATGCCGAGGCTCAGCGCACACCGTTCCTCGCCACCGCGCGCCAGTCGCCGGATCAATGGGACCGCGCCGCCATCGCCAAGGGCATCGCCGACTGCGCGAAGCAACTGGCGATTATGGACGCGTACCTCGCGGAAAAGCCCTGGCTCTCGGGCGCGCAGTTCGGCATCGGCGACATTCCCATGGGAGTCTACGCCTACACCTGGTTCAACCTGAAGTTCGATGCCTTCGGGATCGAGCGGCCGGAATTCCCCGACATTGCCGACTGGTACGCCCGCATCGTCAAGCGCCCCGGCTTCGCCGCGCATGTGATGATCCCCCTGACATGATGACGCCCGCCCTCCACGCCGCCGTCGAGACGATCATGCGCGAGGCGAGCGAGCACGCGATCCTCCCGCATTACCAGAAGCTCGCCGCCAGCCAGATCGACGCCAAGGCCCCGGACGACGTCGTCACCGTGGCCGACAAGCAGGCCGAAGCGCTGCTGACCGAGCGCCTGTCCACGCTCCTGCCGGAAGCCGACGTGGTGGGCGAGGAAGCCGCCTTCGCCGATACCTCGGTGATGGAGCGCCTGAAGGACCGCCTGTGCTGGATCGTCGATCCGCTCGACGGCACCAACAACTTCGCCGCCGGCAAGCCGCCCTTCGGCGTCCTCGTCGCGCTGGCGGACAAGGGCGAGACGATCGGCGGCTGGATCCTCGACTGCCTGACCGGACGTTTCTGCCGCACCGACCTCGGCGGCGGCGCGTGGATCAACGGCGAACGGATCATTGCGCGCACCACCGGACAGGAACCGCCGGTCGCCGCGATCTCGACGATCTTCCTCGACGACGGCGCGCGCGAGAAGGTACTGACGCACATCGCGCCGCACTACACCCTCGTCGACATTCCGCGCTGCGCGGCCGAGCAGTATCCCCGCCTCGTGGACGGCACGAATGACATCTCGGTGTTCAACCGCACCCTGCCGTGGGACCACGCGGCGGGCGTCCTGTTCCTCAACGAGGCGGGCGGCAAGGCGGCAAGGCCGGACGGCAGCGCCTACCGAGTGGACGAATACGAGCGCCGCGACCTGATCGGCGCCTCCAGCCCGGCGCTCTGGGATGCGTTTGCGGAAGTGGTGGCAAGGCTGGCGTAAATCGTCGTCCCCGGACTTGCTCCGGGACCGGTGGCTGTCTTTAGGTGGTGCTTACGGCGGGGGCTTCGACAAGCTCAGCCTGAGCGGTTTGAGAGCAGGTCCTTAACCCCGCTCAGGCTGAGTTTGTCGACACCCCAGCGCGCGCGACGCAAAAGAAAACCCCCGCCGTTCCCACGGCAGGGGCCTCTACAACCTCAAATCTCAAGCGATCAGAGTTCGCTTTCGATCCAGCCCTTCAGCGCGCTCTTGGGAGCGGCTCCGAGCTTCTTGGCCACCGGCTGGCCATCCTTGAACAGCACCAGCAGCGGGATCGACTGCACGCCAATCGCCGAGGGCGTCTCGGTGTTGGCCATGATGTCCATCTTGGCGATAGTGACCTGCTCGCCCAGTTCCTCGGCGATTTCCTCGAGGGCGGGGGCGATCATCTTGCACGGGCCGCACCAATCCGCCCAGAAATCGACGAGGACGGGCTTGTCGGACTTGAGGACGTCGGCCTCGAAGCTGGCATCGGTGACGGCAATGGTGGACATCGATTGACTCCTGAACTTTAGAATTGGGCGACAACTTAGGGATGAAACCCGGCGACGCAACGCCGGAACGGTGAAAGCTTTACTCGCGCGGCGCCAAGTCCGGCTTGTGGGCTGCGAGAACCTCGGCGGGAACCGCGATCAGGCGCGGTACGGCGGTATAGAGCAGCGCCACTTCCACCGCGCGCCCCGGGAAAGTCGCTTCCAGAGCGGCGGCATAGGCGCCCATCTGGCGCAGCACACCACGCGGCACCGCGTCGATCCGGTCGGGAGGACGCCGCGCGCTCTTGTAGTCGACCAGACGCACGCGGCCCGGTTCTATCACCAACCGGTCGATCGTGCCCGCCACGACCTGACCGCCGACAACTGCCGCGACGGGCACTTCGGCGAGACTGTCGGGGCCGAAGAGGTCTGCCCAGTCGGGATTGCCGAGCACCGCCAGCGCGCTCCCCAGCAGTGCATCGCGATCCTGCGCCGGAAGGTCGGCGGCGTGGCGCTCCAGCCAGCCCCGTCCGGCATCCTCGCGTGCGGCTGCCACCACATCCGGCAATCGCTCCAGCAGCTTGTGGACCAGCGTACCACGCCGCGCCGCATCGCGCCCCGCGCCCGGCGGGAACGGGGGATCGGGAGCGTCTTCCTCACCCAGCGATGACGGCGCCAGCGGACGCGGCGGACGCGGCTCGGCGGGCGGCGCACGCTCGAGCCAGCGCGGCAGCGGCTCGCGCAAGTCGAGCATCGGCCCGCCCGCGCCCTTCGCCGCGCGAACCGGCACCGGAGCGGCCGGCTCGCCATGTTCGCAGCGCGCACCCCAAATGGGATCGCCCAGTTCCGCCTCGACCGGGAAAAGGGCGCGCAGCCGGGCATACCAGCTCTTGGGGCTGGGCTCGCCCTTGTCTCGATTGCTTAGCGCCCCGCCGACGAAAAGGGCTTCCTCCGCCCGGGTCATGGCGACGTACAGCAGGCGCCAATGCTCCTGTTCGTCGCCGCGCCTGCCCTCCTCCAGACGGTCGGCGATGCGGCCCTGCTTCTCGTCCTTCGAGAGCGGCGGCAGCGGGATCGTGCGCGCTTCGTTGGCGGGATCGGGCAAGTCGATGCCCCGCTCGCGCGCGTTGTCGGGATTGCTGGTCGCATCGGCGAGGATAACGATCGGCGCCTGCAGGCCCTTGGAGCCATGCACCGTCATCACCCGGACGAGGCCCGCCGCATTGTCCGCCTCGCGCTTCAGTTCGCCATCGCCCGCATCGAACCATGCGAGGAAGCCCGCAAGACTCGGCGTGTCGGTGACGGCATAGGCCTTGGCGGCATTGATCAGCTCGTCGATCGGATCGTTCGCCTCCGAGCCCAGCCGCGCCACCAGTCGCCGCCGCCCCTGCCAGGGGCCTACCAGCAGCCACTGCAGCAAGTCCTGCGGCGGTTCGTAATCCGCCAGCCGCAGCGCCTCGCCCAGTTGCTCCATCACCGCCGCCACCTCGGGCTCGCGCGAGCGACGCAAGTGATCCCACAGCCGCGTGTGCTTTTCCCGATAGCCATGCGCGAGAAGCTGCTCCTGGCTCCACCCGACCAGCGGCGAGACCAGCAGCGCGGCAAGGTTGAGGTCGTCCAGCGGCTGCACCGCGAAGCGCAGCGCGGCGACGAGATCCTTGACCGCCAGCGGCGCACCCAGGCGCAGGCGATCGACCCCCGCCACCGGCACACCCGCTGCATGAAGCCGCGCGACGATGAGCCCGGCCAGTTCCTTGCGCTGGCGAACCAGCACCATGATGTCGCCCGCCCGTGCCCGGCGCGGCGTGCCCTTGACGAGCGTGAAGCCCGGCCCTTGATAGTCCAGCCAGTCGCGCACCTGCAGCGCGATGCGCTCGGCCATCTGGCGGTCGGGGCGCGAGAGCCAGTCGGGCGCGGTGCCCTCCTCGTCGCCCGAAGAGTCGTCATCCTCGTCGTCGGCAAGATCGCTCACCGGTCGCCACAGCGCGACGTAGCCCGGACGCTCCTGCCCCTGATGCCGTTCGGCGGGGCGGTCGAGGCCGAAATTCTCGTGCCCGATCCCGGCGATGGCCCGGTCCACGAAGTCCAAGACCGTCTGTGCGGTGCGGAACGAGCGGTCGAGCCCATACTCGCGAAACTCCGGCGGATCGAACCGGTCGCGCAGCATCGCCGCATTCTGCGCCGCCTCGCCCATCTCGCGCCGCACGCGATCGGCGGCGCGGCGGAAGTTCTCCGGGCTGGTGCCCTGGAACCGGAAGATCGCCTGCTTGTAGTCGCCGACCACGAACAGGGTACGCATCAGGTCCTCGTGCTGACCCAAGCCGGCCCAGAACTCGCCAGCCATCGCGAAGATGATGTCCCACTGCGCGGCGTTGGTATCCTGCGCCTCGTCGACGAGAATGTGGTCGAAACGGCGGTCGAGCTTGTAGCGAATCCAATCCGCCTGCGCCTGATTGGCAAGGAGATCGGCGGCACGGCGAATCTGGTCGTCGAAGTCGATCAGCCCCTCGCGCTGCTTGGCGGCATCCCAGGCCATCGCGAAAGCCCGCCCCAGCCGCAGCGCCGGAACCAGCCGCTCCGCCAGCCCCAGCAGTGACCGCATCGCTCTGATCTCAAGGATGCAATCGACTACCCGCGCGGCGGAATCCGCGTAGCCGGGGTCAAGCTTATCCTGCGACTTGCTGGCCTTGGGCTCACCCTTTTGAGTCAGGAACTCCTTGGCCAGCGCGTCGAGGCTGTCCAGGCGCTGCGCCCCGTTGCCCAGCAGCCACTCGCTGATAGCATCGACGGCGCCGAGCCCGGTCTTGGTGCCCCACTCATTGTTTACCGCCATGCAGTGCCGGAGCGAGCGCACGTCGAACGCCGCATCCTCGCATCGCGCGCAGAGCCATTCGCGATCCGCGTCAGACGGCAGGCCGAGCAGGCGCAGCACGTTGAGGCGCATGTCCCCCGCCTGCCAGCTGCCGGGACCGAACCACGTCTCGCGCGCCGAGGCGCAGCGCAGCAGGAAGGCCATCACCGCATCAGGGCCATGCCGCAGCGACAATTGCTCCACCGCCTGCAGCAGGGCAGGATCGCCGAAGGGACCGTTCTCGGCATCCACAAGCAGGTCGGCCAACACTTGCCGTGCCAGGAGGTCGCGCTCACGATCCTCCATCGGCCGGCTGCCGGGGATAAGATCGGCCTCCAGCGGGAACGTCGCCAGCAGCCATTGCGAGAAGGCATGGATCGTATCGATCCGCAGCCCTCCGCCCGGACTGTCTAGCACCGAGGCGAACAGCGTGCGCGCCCGAGCGAGGTTCTCGTCGCTCGCCTGCGCGCCGATCGCGGCAAGGCGCGCCCGCAGGTCGAACTCGCCAAGGCGTACCCATTCGGCCAGCGTACCGTTGATGCGCGCCGCCATTTCGGTGGCGCCGGCCTTGGTAAAAGTCAGGCACAATATCTGCGAGGGGTCCACGTTCGGCTGCAGCAAAAGCCGCAGCACGCGCGAGGACAGCACTTGCGTCTTGCCGGTCCCGGCCGACGCGGAAAGCCACACCGTCTCCTGCGGATCGACCGCACGCATCTGGTTCCCGTGAAGCGGATGGACGGCAGCAGGACCGCTCATGCTGCACTCTCCGATCTGTTGCCGAGCGACGTGATCCATTCGTCCAGCCGCATCAGCTGGTCGTAATCGGCGTAACTGCCCAGTTCCGGGTTCAGGCGCGCGGTGAAGGGCTGATCGCCCAGAATCCAGCCGTCGAGCGCGTCGTCGAGGTAGCGCAGCGTCTCGGGCAGGAAGTCCTCGCGCGGGATGCCGGACTTCTTGCGGCCTTCCAGAACCGGCTCGAACATGTAGCCCATGGTCCCGTCCTTGGCCTTGGCCATCGACCAGTATTCGAACGAATCGGCTACGCCCTCTACACCATCGAAACCGCCGTCCTTCGCAATAAGCGCGATGAGGCCGAGCTGGAGCGCGAAGCCCTCCTGCACGCGGCTGCCGGTCGGCGGCTGGCCCGTCTTGTAATCGACCACGGCGAGGCTCCCGTCCTCGCGCCGGTCGATGCGGTCGGCGCGGCCGTGGATCCGCACGTCGCGGCGGCGCATGTCGCCCCACTTCTCAACCGCGACGACTTTGCGACCACCTGCCTTTGCCTCAAGGATCATGCTCTCGAACGTTTCCAGCGCGGCGGAAAGACGCGGCCACCACAACACGCGCATCAGCGGGTGCGCGTTCTGCTCGGTAAGCACGCCCTGCGCGATGGCGTGGAGGCCACCCTCGGGCTCGCCGGCCTCGTGCCAGCGCTGCATGATGAGGTGTGCGACTTCACCCTTCCATGCCGCGCTCGGCTCGGCGTCGAGGCCATCCATGCTGCGCAGGCCCAGGATGGCGCTGGCGTAGAACTGGTAGGGATCGCCGCGTAGCCGATCGAGACCGGTGACGGAGACATCGACCTTGCGCTGTTCCGCCGAGGGCATCGGCTGTGGCCGGGGATGGGCTGCGACTTGCGCGGCGTCGTCCAGCCGGCGGGCGAGGTTCACGGCATCACGCTCGAGGTGGCGCTCCAACTGGTCGCCCAGCATCGCGCGCACCCGCAGCACGAAGCGCGAGGGGATCACCGGCCCGCCTTCATCCCGCTGCGCCCAGCTCAACACGACCTCCGGCGCACCGAGTGCGGCGGCAAGGTCATGCGCGGAAAGACCGATGCGGAAGTCCGCGCCCGGCACTCCGAGCGCGCGCAGGACGGCGGGCGGCAACAGCGCATCGAGCGCCGCGCTCCCCGGCCATACCCCCTCGACCAAGCCCCCGCAGATTACGAGGTCGGCGCGGCTCATGCGCGCTTCGAGCAGGCCGTAGACCGAGACGCGCGGATGCCCGCCCCAGGGCGGGCGCACCGAAACGCGGTCCATAGCATCGCGCAACACGGCGCCGATCTCACGCGGGTCGAGCAAGGTGCCTGCCGCTCCTGCTGCCCCGCGCAATTCCTCCACGAAGGCGCTGAGCGCGCGGCCATCCGCACCGCCCCACAGCGTCTCTCCGCAAAGGGCCTCGGCGGCATCCGCAAGCAGGCCGAGCAGGCGTTCGAGCGGCTCCGCTTCGCCCAGTATCGACAGCGGCGTCAGGATCGTCTCGATCCCGGCCCACCATTCGCCCAGCTTCGCGGCGTCCGCCCTGGCCGCCAGCGGTGCCAGTCCGGCACCGGGGCGCGGCCCGCGCAGCGCGAGGTCGAGCTTGCGCGCATTCTCCAGCCAGCGCGGACGCCCCGGTCCGTTCCCGGCGAGGGGATGGACGAGCAGCGCGACGAGCGGCACCGGCGCGGCCTGCTGCGCGACCACTTCGGCCAGCAACAGCAGCAGGCGACCGGCGGCGGTCTGCGGCAACGGGCGACCGGCAGTGTCGTCCGCCTCGATCCCCCAGCGCTCCAGATGGCTGACCACGCGCGCCGCCAGCCCCCGGTCGGGCGAGACGAGCGCGACGCGGCGCTCGGGTATCTCCAGCGCCTCGCGGATGAGCACCGCGATCGCCTGCGCCTCCTCGCCGGGATGCGTGCATTCCATCAGGCGCACGCCGCTCAGGCGGCGCTGCTCGGGCGGCAGATCGACCCATGCAGCGGAAGCGCGCGGCGGCAAGAACAGGTTGGAGATCGCGCGGCTGCGCTCGGGCGGCGCAGCGGCAAGGCCGGAGCGGTGCCACGGCTGCACTTCACCACGCGCAATGCCCATCCGGTTCAGCAGCAGCTTGAGATGGTATTGCGGATGGGTCACCGCATCGGCGCGGCCGAACGGCGGGTCATCCGGCTGCGCGGGAGCGCCAGCGGTGCCCAGTTCCCCCCAGACCTCGTCCGCCAGCGACAAGTCGAGGTCGGGCAAGACGACGAGGCCCTGCGGCATCTCGCTGACGACGCGCAGCAATCGCGCCAGCGCGGGCGAGGCGCCGGTGACGCCCGCCGCGATGACCGGGTGCGGCGGAGGCTGGTCCTGCCAGCGCGCGGCAGCGTGGTCGAACAGTCGGTTGCGGCGGTCAGGCGCGTCGATCTCGCCGCGCGCGGCCAGCTCCGCGATCCAGCGCTGCTGCACCTTGAGGAAGTTGCGGGTGTTGTCGCTCCAGTGACCGGCAAGGTCTCCGACGATGCCGATGACGCGCTCGGACATGAGATCGATCGGGGCGATCTCCTCGGCCATCAGGCGGTCCATGGTGCGGCCGATCTCAAAAGCACGCCGCAGCAATGCCGCGCCCTTTCCTGCAGCATCACCTTCGACCTCACGCAAGTAGTACGCAAGGCGCAGCCAGCGGCGGGTCGGATCGGCGGCAGGCGCAATATCGGCCGCACCGAGCGGATCGAGCAGCGGGCCAAGCGCTTCGTCGAGATCGAGATCACCCACCGCGACCATGCGCGGCAGCAGCATTCCGGTCCCCGAATGGCGCACGAACGCCTCGGTCATGGTGCGAATCGTGCGGCGGCTCGGCAGCAGCAGCGTCAGCCGCGCGAGGGCGATCTCATCCTTCGCATAGCGCGGGATGAGCCCGGCGACGAGAGCGTCGGCGAAACCACGATGCGCAGCAATGGAGTAGACTTTCGGACCCGTCCGGTCAGGCACGGGTCAGCCATTCCTCGGTCGGCCTGATGGCGGCGGGCTCGCCCACTTCGAACCACAGGCCCTGATGCGAGATGCCGTAGAGGCGACCTTCCTCGATCGCGCGGCTCCACAGGATGTTGGTGGAGAACGCGCCCTCGGGCGCATCGCGCAGCAGGCGCTTCGACACGAGCTGGATGCCGGTGTAGATGAACGGCGCCACCCGGCCCGGGCGGCGGCGCGAGACGCGACCATTGGGATCGAGGTGGAAGTCGCCCTCGCCACGATAATTGAGCGCGCGGGTGTGCGGCACCATCAGCAGCAGCGCGTCCATCCGCTCCACATCCCAGGCCTGCGAGAGTTCGGCGAAGACGTCCTGCGGGCCGTCGAGCCAGATGTTGTCGCTGTTCAGGCAGAAGAACGGGTCGGGCAGCAGATCGGCCGCCCTGACCATGCCGCCGCCGGTTTCCAGCAGCAGTTCGCGCTCGTCGGACAGGGTGACGGCAGGCGCGGTCTTGCGGACCTTGAGATGGCCTTCCAGCGCGTCGGCCATGTAGTGCGCGTTGACCACCGCCTTAGTCACGCCTGCGTTGCCGAGCTTGTCGAGCGCATGGTCGATCAGCGACTTGCCCGCCACGCGCACCAGTGGCTTGGGCTGGGTCGCGGTGAGCGGGCGCATGCGCTTGCCGAGGCCTGCGGCAAGGACCATCGCGGTGTCGCTTGCGAGAGGCTTCACCGGGCGAACTCCCCGCCGTTCGCCTCGCGCAAGGCGGCGGGGATGTTGGCATCGAACCATGCCGCGACCGGCGCCATCGCCGGATGGGCAAGGTCGCGCTCCATCGCCCCCCAGACGCGCGGGATCAGGTCGAGGTAGCGCGGCTTGCCGTCACGGCGCCACAGCCGCACGAAGATGCCGACGATCTTGGCGTTCCGCTGCGCGCCGAGGCGGGCGTAATCGGCGAGGAAGGCATCGACGTCCGTGCCCGTCTTCTGCACGTAGCGATCGAACATCTGCGCCTCCAGCTCGGGCGAGACTTCGCGCCGGGCATCCTGCAGCAGCGAGACGAGGTCGTAGGCCGGATGGCCAACCAGCGCGTCCTGGAAATCGAGCAGGCCCTGCTTTTCGAGGCTGCCGAGCAGCATGATGTTCTCGGCATGATAGTCGCGCAGCACGGTGACGCCCGGGCGCTGGCGCGGCAGCAGCGGCGACAGCGCCTGCTCCCACGCGCTCACGAAGCCTGCGGCATCGACGTAGAGGCTCTGCGCGGTGCAGTACCAGTCGATGAACAGCTTCACCTCGCGGATATATTCCGCCAGCGAGTAATCGAGGAACGGCCCGGCGGGCAGCTGGTGCAGCTTCGCCAGCGCGTCGATCGCGGCGGAGTAGACCGCCGCCTCGTCCGCTGGCCACTGGTCGAGGTAGTCGCGCATCCGCGCATCGCCGAAGTCCTCCATCAGGATGAGGCCCTTGTCGGGCTTCTCCGCGAGGATGCGCGGCGGGCGCATTCCGTTATCGTCGAGCCAGTGAGCGGCGCGCAGGAACGGGCCGATGTCCTCCTGCGGCGGCGGCGCGTCCATCAGCATCGCGGTGGCGCCATCGACACTGCGGATACGGAAATAGCGGCGGAACGAGGCATCGCCCGGCAGCGGCTCGACAGCCGCGCCTCCCCAACCGGCGGCGGCGAGAAAGGCGTCGAGGCCCTCGGGAAAGTTCGCGTGTTCGAGCGTCATACAGGTATACGCCCTAGCCAATCCGGCCCGCCTTCGACAATGGCGATCCTGCCCTCTTCCGCAACTTCCAGCGTGATGGAGAGGCAGCCCGGCTCATGCGCGAAGCCGCCCGCGTGATCGGGCCACTCGGCGATGAGCACCGCGCCTTCACGGTAATCGTCGAGGCCGATCTCCTGCGCCTCGTCGGGATGGTTCAGGCGGTAGAAGTCGGCGTGAACCAGCGGCAGGCGGACGGCAGGCGGGTCGTAAGGCTCGATGATCGCGAAGCTGGGTGACGGCACTTCGCCCTCATGACCAAGCCCGGCGATGATCGCGCGCGCCAGCGTGGTCTTGCCCGCGCCGAGACCGCCGGTCAGTGCGATCACGTCGCCGGGGAGCAGCGCATCGGCGAGCTTGCGGCCCCATGCGTCCATCGCCGCGAGGTCTGGCAGCGGCAATCTCATGCCAATGTTCCTCTCATGGCAGTTCGATCAGCGCGCTGGTGCCCTTGCCCGGCTCCGATTCGAGCCGCAGGCTGCCACCGTGCGCCTCCACCAGCTGGCGGGCGAGCGGCAGGCCGAGGCCGTCGCGGCTCTCCACCTTGCCGTCGGCGCTGACCTTCATCCCATCGAGCGCGCGGGCGAGCGTGCGGCTGTCCATTCCGGCTCCCTTGTCCTGCACGAGGATCTGGATCGCATCCCCCTCTCCGGCTTTCCGGCGCGAAAGCTGCACGAGAATGCGCCCGCCGCGCGTCGAGGCGGCGATGGCGTTGTCGACGATGTGCCCCAGCGCCCGCGCCAGCCTTCGCCGGTCGGCCACCAGTGGACGCAGCAGGCCCTTGGCCTGCAGGTCGAGCGTGAGGCCCGCCTTCTGCAGCCGCCCTGCCCGTTCCTCGACCACCGAGCGCACGAAGGGCATCGGGTCGATTTCCTCGAACTTGAGCGGCAGCAGGCCCGCCTCGCTCTGCGAAAGGTCGAGCAGGCTGTCGATGTGATCGCCCAGTTGCTGCGACGCCTCGATGATCGAGCCGACGTAATCGCGCCCGGAATCGTTGAGATCGCCGCCGATGCCGAGGTCCAGCATTTCGGCGAAACCGCCGATCGAGGTCAGCGGCGTGCGCAGTTCCTTGCTCATGTTGGCGAGGAACCGGGTCTTGATCGCATCCGCCTCGATCAGCGCGGCATTGCTTTCGCGCAGGGCCTGTTCGGCCTTCATCGAATCGGTGATGTCGAGCACGGCGAGGAGGCCATTGCCGTCCGGCAGCGGCACGCCCGCATATTCCAGCACGCGCCCGTCGGCGAGGCCGATGCGCCCGCCCGTCTGCGCGCGGTCGAGCGTAGCGGCGCGCACGACGTTGCCTACGGTTTCCGCCTCGACCGGGCGCTTGAGGCGCGAGGCGATCTTCTTGAGCAGCGCCTCCACATGCGGATGCGTGTCGAGGAACTCGCTCTCCAGCCCCCAGTCGGCCGCGAAACGGCGGTTCCAGATCTGCATGCGGCCATCGGGCGCGAACACCGCGACCGATTCGAACAGGCTGTCGAACGTGGCGGTGCGGGTACGCAGCAGGGTGTCGCGCACGGCCGAGAGCCGCAGCTGTTCGGTGCGGTCCTCGACGATCAGCAGCAGCCCGCCGTCAGGCACCGGCTGGGCGACGATGCGCAAGTGCGTGCCGTCCGCCAGCGTCCAGCTTTCCTCCTGCGTGGAGCCTGCCGAAAACCAGCCCGCCTTCTCGCGCCGCCATGCCGGGAAGTCGCGCGCCTCAGGCACGCGGCCCGCATCGCGCGCGGCATCGAGCAGGCGCTCGAAGGCGGGCGGATCGACGAGGATACGCCCGTCGAGCTTGAACAGGCGCTGGAACGGCTGGTTGGCGAAAGCGAGCCGCCGCTTGGCGTCGAACTGCGCCACGCCCGCGGAAAGCTGGTCGAGCAGGGCCCGCTGCGCCTCGCGGAAGGCGCGGAAGGAGCGCGACATCTCCTCCAGATCCTCGATGTCCACCGCGTAGCCCGCGACGCCGTCGTCCCCCAGCGGCAGGTCGCTGACGCGCAGGGCGCGGCGCTGGCCGTCGATGGTAGTCGAGACGATACGCTCGATCGGGATGCCCTTTTCCGCCGCCTTCCGGGCGACTTGTCCCGGGGCGAGGCCATCGACCGATTCGATCAGTTCGATGCCCTTGACGACCACGTCGTCGGCGTTCTTGGCGCCCACGGCGGCGACGTAGGCATGGTTGACCAGTTGCAGTTCGCCATCCGGGCGGCGGAACCACATCGGCATCGGCGCGGCCTCGATCAGCGAGACGAGCGCGTGGAAGTCGCCGCGCGCACGGGCGGCTTCGTCACGCAAGCGGACGAGTTCGGTCTCGCTGTCGGAAAAGTCGAAGACCCAGACCAGCGCGGCGCCGCCGGGCGAGACCTGCGGGTCGGACAGGTGCCCGCGCAGGGCGAGGCTGCGGCTGGAGCCGTGCGGGGTCACCGCCATGCGGAAAGGCGCGGCGGTCTTCTGGCAGCGGCGAACGGCCTCGGTCAGTTCGGCGAGTTTCTCGGCGGGCAGGCCGCGATCATTTCCATCCAGTTCGGAGAGGAACTGCGGCACTTCGTCCAGCCCGAGCCATTGGGCGAGGCGCGGGGAAGCCTCGATCCGGCCGTCCGTGCGCACCAGCAACGGGAGCGCGGGCGATTCCTCGACCATGCGGCCGAGGCGGCGGGCGGAGCGCAACTGCGCCTCGGCGCGGTTTTGGCGCGAACGCGCGGACAGCACCGCCCAGGCGGCGGCAATCGTCCAGGCGCCGAGCAGCAGGCCGATCAGGAGAGGCAGGAAACGCGAGAATTCCATCGCGCTAGGCTATGATGCGCGCGGATGGCCCTGACAATGGGGGATGGCGCGAAAGCGGTAGATACGCGGGGTGGCCGACGGATGGACGTTCACGCCCTCTTGTTTACGACGCGGTCATAAGCCCCTCCGTCCATCATGCGTGACATTCACGAAAATTATCGGCGACAGGTTAGGGCGGGTGGGAAAGTGGATTCCCACGGATAGCAGGTCAGGAAGACGCCCCCGCCTTTCCTACCCCTCCGGAGCTATGGCCAATCCGCCGATCGCCACGGGCAATATGGAGAAAGCACGGCGCGGCGTCGAAGCCTGCGGCTGCCCAAACGAATAGCCAAAATAACTAGGCAATCAAAATAAGACTATATCATCAAAAGATAATTTTCATTTTGATGGAACAGTTAATAAATCTTCACTGTGTCTCACGGATAAAAATTTCCAATGTTCCCAAAATCATAAGGGAACCCCATGGGTAATGACGAACAACCGCGGCTACAACGGCCTGACACGCCGGCAAAGCCAGTGCCTGGCCCTGGTAAATCAGGGGATGACCTCAAAGGAGATCGCCCGGCAACTCGATCTTTCGCCATCGACGGTGGATAATCACCTGCGAGAAGCCATTGTGCGTATGGGAAAGAACAATCGGCAGGAGGCCGCGCGCGATTTCGCGTTGGCGCACCGCCAGGTGGATCAATCCGAACGTTTGCCGGGAGATTGTTTACCCCGCGCGATGTCACTCGTCCGCCTTGATGACATCGGACCGTTCACCGTATTCATATGTAAGAATTGATCAGCCATTATTTAGGCTTTTGCACCTCGAATGACTGCGGAAACGCAAAAAGGGCGCCTCCTTTAAAGAGACGCCCCTTCTGCATTGACATCAAACGGTGATCAGTAGCGGTAGTGGTCCGGCTTGAACGGACCGGCTTCCGGCACGCCGATGTAGTCGGCCTGCTTCTTCGACAGCTTGGTGAGCTTCACGCCCAGCTTTTCGAGGTGCAGCGCGGCGACCTTCTCGTCGAGGTGCTTGGGCAGCACGTAGACGTCGTTCTTGTAGGCGTCGTTCTTGGTGAACAGTTCGATCTGCGCCAGCGTCTGGTTGGTGAAGCTGGCCGACATCACGAAGCTGGGGTGGCCGGTAGCGCAGCCCAGGTTCACCAGGCGGCCCTTGGCGAGCACGATGATCTGCTTGCCGTCCGGGAAGGTCACGAGGTCGGTGCCCGGCTTCACTTCCTTCCACTCGTAGTTGTCGAGCGCCGAGATCTGGATCTCGCTGTCGAAGTGGCCGATGTTCGAGACGATCGCCTTGTCCTTCATCGCGGCCATGTGCTCGCCGGTGATGACGGCTTCGTTGCCGGTGGCGGTCACGAAGATGTCGGCGCGCGAAACCGCGTCTTCCATGGTGACGACCTCGTAGCCCTCCATCGCGGCCTGCAGCGCGCAGATCGGGTCGATCTCGGTGACGAGGACGCGCGCGCCGCCGTTGCGCAGCGAAGCGGCCGAGCCCTTGCCGACATCGCCGAAGCCGGCGACGCAGGCGACCTTGCCGGCCAGCATCACGTCGGTGGCGCGGCGGATCGCGTCGACCAGCGATTCACGGCAACCGTAGAGGTTGTCGAACTTCGACTTGGTGACGCTATCGTTCACGTTGATCGCGGGGAACGGCAGCTTGCCGTCCTTGGCGAGGTGGTAGAGGCGGTGAACGCCGGTGGTGGTCTCTTCCGAAACGCCCTGGATCGCCTTGACCGAAGCGGTCAGGTAGCCCGGCTTGGCCTTGAGGAAGGCGTTCAGCGCGCGGACGAACTCGATTTCCTCGGCATTGCTCGGCTCGAACAGCGTCTCGCCCGCTTCGACGCGCGCGCCCCAGAGCGCGAACATGGTGGCGTCGCCGCCGTCGTCGAGGATCAGGTTGGCGGTGAGGTCGGGATTGCCCTCGCTCGACCAGTCGAAGATCTTGCCGACGTAGTCCCAGTAATCGGCGAGCGATTCACCCTTGATCGCGTAGACCGGGATACCGGCGGCGGCGATGGCGGCGGCGGCGTGGTCCTGCGTCGAGAAGATGTTGCAGGTGGCCCAGCGCACTTCCGCACCGAGAGCCACCAGAGTCTCGATCAGCACGGCGGTCTGGATCGTCATGTGCAGCGAACCGGTGATGCGCGCGCCCTTAAGCGGCTGCGACGCGCCGAATTCCTCGCGCAGCGCCATCAGGCCCGGCATTTCGGTCTCGGCGATGGCGATTTCGGTGCGGCCGAAGTCGGCGAGGCCGATGTCGGTGATGGCGTAGTCGGGGGTGGTGGCCACGTGGGACTCCTGAAGATTGCGTCACGCCGACGCCGCGCGCGGAAGAACCCCCGCGAGCGGCGCCGGTACTGCCGCGTCCCTACCCGCTCCGCATCAGCGAGGCAAATATAAAGATAGCTTTATATGTTATGTCTGCCGCACGATACCTTTGTCTCGGATCGTCATTGCGAGCGTAGCGAAGCAATCCAGCGCCGTGGGCCATCCGTGGATTGCTTCGCTACGCTCGCAATGACGAAGTGTAGTTTGATTTGATGTCAGCGCATGGCCAACGCCATGAGGATAGGCGGCTGGCGCTCCAAGAGCTGCCCCGCGACTTCCACCAAAGTTGCGCGGCCCTGCACCGTGGCCAGCCCCTGCGTGATCGAGCGTAGCTGGTGGCACGACAGCCAGGGATGGCCGCCGCCGTACTCGTTGGCCATGACCACGCTCATGCGGTCGAGCGGACCGCCCGAGGCGTCGGCGGCAACGCCGAGTTCGGCGCGTAGCTGGGCATTCGCCTCGTTGAGTTCGGACATGTGGCTGCTGGTGAACTTGCCGTAGTCCTCCATGAAGTCGTCCGCCGTGGTGCGGCAGCGCAGGCCGGTCACCATCAGCATGATGTCCATGCGGCGCAGCTTCTGCGCCTCGCTCGGGCGAGCGGTAGGCGGTGCGGCGACGGTATGAGGCATCTCCGGTACTGCCGATTGCGCGAGTGCCGGTGTTGCCGCACCGAGCCCGCACGCGATTGTCACGGCCAGCCACGGCCGCTTGATTCCGATCCTGATCATTGCCCTGTTCCCCGCAGGCAAATCGCCTGACCGGATGGGAATGTCATCGATTGCATACCGCGATCTGAAGAACCACGGTTAACGCATTTTCACGATGAAAAACTCCGCAAAATGGCCGTTCGAACGATCACGAATGACCACATCGGACGCCTTTTTAGAGCATGAGTGAACGTATCCCCGGACGCCGCCGCGACACGCCTTGCTCGGCGCCCGAATCACGGCGCGAATCGAAATTCCCGCAGGCGCGGCGTTGCCCATCCGGGCACGCAGCCTATATCTCCGCGGCAAAGCCGTTTTGCTGTCATGAAAGGACGAATGCCATGGCCATCTCCGTTGGCGACACGCTGCCCGACGTAAAGCTCATCAAGGTCGGCGAAAGCGGCCCCGAGCCGGTGCAGTCCTCCGAATACTTCGCGGGCAAGAAGGTCGCGTTCTTCGCGGTTCCCGGCGCGTTCACCCCGACCTGCTCGGCCAAGCACCTGCCCGGCTTCGTCGACAAGGCGGAAGAGTTCAAGGCCAAGGGCATCGACGAGATCGTCTGCACCTCGGTCAACGACGCCTTCGTGATGGGCGCCTGGGGCAAGGCCGCAGAGGCATCGGACGTGACCCTGCTGGCTGACGGCAACGCCGACTTCGCCAAGGCCGTGGACCTGACCATGGACGGTTCGGGCTTCGGCATGGGCACGCGCAGCCAGCGCTACTCGATGGTCGTCAACGACGGCGTCGTCGAGCAGCTCAACGTCGAGGCGCCCGGCTCGTTCGAGGTCAGCTCGGCGGAGCACATGCTCGGCCAACTCTGAGCCTGAGGCATATTCGGCAAAAGGGCGCCCTTCCATGCGGAGGGGCGCCCTTTTCGTATCGGCGGGGCGGTGGAATGGCCTCTCACCTTGGCCTTGGCGGGGTGCGCGGGTAGCACTTGTGCGAACAATTCATCTCAGGGGTTAGATCATGGCGCGCTCGGTTATCGTCACTGGTGGTTTCGGGGTTCTGGGGCAGGCAGTCGCGCAGGCCTTCGCTGCGGCGGGAGACAAGGTCGCCCGCGTGGACTTCGCGAAGACCGCGCATGAGCCGCTGGACGGCGCGCTCGACATCGGCGGGGTGGACCTGACCGACGCGGCCTCCACGCAGGGCGCGCTCGATAAGGTCGCGGCGGCGCATGGCGGGGTGGACGTGCTGGTCAACGTCGCGGGCGGCTTCACCTGGGAAACGCTGGAGGACGGCTCGATCGATGTCTGGGTGAAGATGCAGGCGATGAACCTGCTGACCGGCGCAACGATCACCAAGCTCGCCCTGCCCGCACTCAAGGCGTCGGCAGCGGGCCGGATCGTCAACATCGGCGCGGGCGCGGCGGGGAAGGCGGCAGCGGGTATGGGCGCCTACACCGCGTCGAAATCGGGTGTCCACCGGCTGACCGAGGCGCTGTCCGAAGAGCTTTCCGGCACCGCCGTCACCGTCAACGCGATCCTGCCGAGCACCATCGACACGCCCACCAACCGCGCCGACATGCCGGACGCGGACTTTGCGACATGGGTGCAGCCCTCGGCCATCGCCGACGTGATCGTGTTCCTCGCCTCGGCAGAGGCGCGGGCGATCAGCGGGGCGCTGATCCCGGTGACGCGCGGCGGATGATGCGCGGCACGTAGACGACGATGCCTTCGCCTGCATAGATCCGCTGCCATGCGCGGCTGCGGGCGAGCGCCTCGACCAGCGGCGCGTTGTGGTCCTCGTCGAGCACGAAGGCGGGCGGGTTCCACTTGCGCACGACGTCGACGAGCGGGACGATACCGTTCTCGATCCCGCCGTTGTACTGCCATTCCTCGCGCGCGTAGCGGTAGTAGCGGCCGTCGTAGGCGACCTTCCAGTCCGGGTAGCCGGTGTCGATGATGACGCCGCCGAACGGGAAATCGCCGTAGACCGTCCCGCGCACTCCGAATTTGCGCAAGTGCTCCACCGCTTTCAGCGGCAGGGTCGGCGCGAAGCGGGTCGGGGCGAGCAGCGGCGTGACCACCGCGACGAGCGCGATCGGAGCCAGCACCGTCAGCCATTCCGAACGGGCGGGTTTCGCGCCCTCCTTTCCGGCAGCGCGGGCGATCACCGGCACCATCGCCACCGCCCAGAACAGCACGAAGCGATAGGCCGTCAGCGTCATCACCGAAAGGCCGATGACGACGGCGATTTCCGCCAGATCGACGCACCCGCCCCGACGCACGATCAGCCAGAGCGTCAGCACGGTCACCACCAGCACCGGCAGGGCATTGGCGTAGTTGGCGGGTGTCCAGATCGGAAACCACTCGCTCGCGCCGATGGCTATGCTCGCCTGCGCGTTGGCGGCCGAGGTCGCGAGTATGGAGGCGCCGTCGGGCGTGGCGAACATCGCCGCCACCGAAAGCACGCCGAGGGCGCTCAGCCCCCATGGACGAGCAGCGGCGCGGCCGGTTGTCCAGCGATACCATCCGGCCCCGGCGGCAAGGTTCAGCGCCGCCACCGCGACACTCACCGAGGGATGCAGGTTCTGCCACGCAATCAGCACCGGCAGGCCCAGCGCCACCATCGGCAGCGGCCGCAAGTCCAGCCGCTGCAGCGCGAGCAGCAGCCCGAAGCACAGGCAGGCAAAGCTCTGCGGGCGCACGCTTGCGGTCGGCAGCGCCGCGACGAAGACCAGCGCCAGCGCGACCGTGACCGCCTGCAGGCCCGCGCCCTTCCAGCGGCACGCGGCGGCGACGGCCCAGAAGCCGCCCAGCCAGCACAAGGCGTCGAACACGCGCAGCAGGTCCCAGCCGCCGATCCGCCGCACCGTCGCCATGACCGCCTGCCCGGCCCATGCGACGGCGGGCAGCGGCTCTCCGGCGTGGAGCGCGGCGAAAGGCTCGGTCGGCACCGGGCCGCCGCGATCGACGATCAGTTCGCCCAGCTTGAGCTGCCAGAAGATATCGACGTCCCACACCGGCCGCAGCAGCAGGACCAGCAACGTCACCGCGGGGACGAGCGCCAGCAGCAGGCGCACGCGCGCCGGTGTTGCCTGAAATGCCCCGTTATTATGCTCGATCATCTGCCTGTCCGCCTCCGGCCTGCCCTCACCGGATGGCAGCGGCTCTGGCCGCAGGCGCGGCGGCGTTCAAGCGCAATCTTTCAGGGAAGCAGGTCTTTCCCCCTCCATCGTCATTGCGAGCGTAGCGAAGCAACCCAGGGCGACTCAAGACTGCCCTGGATTGCTTCGCTGCGCTCGCAATGACGAAAGGTGGTGCGGGTGCCCAGTCGGTCGGGCAGGATCACCGCCCTGCCCGCCACGCGGCATAGTCGGCGATCAGTTGCGGATATTCCTCCAGCTCCGGAAAGCGGTCGTAGCGACGCTCCACTTTCGTTTCCACCCAGCGTAGCTTCTCCGCCACCTGCATCTCGATGTAAGGGGTGAACACCGAACGATCGTCGAGCAGCGTGGCGCGCACATTGACGAAGCCCATCGACGGATCGACGCGGGTGAAGACCCAGGACTTGCACCAGACGCAGTGATGGTGATGCGCCTCGTCGCCGTGGATGCCGCCGATCTCGGTCTCGCCGGTGACGACCTCGAAGCCCTGCACCGGCACCGAGATCGTGGTGGAGAAGGCGCTGGCGGTCATTCGCTGGCACCCGGTGCAGTGGCACAGCCCCTCGATCAGCGGAGGCGCCGTCAGGCGAAAGCGCAGGCGCGAGCAGCGACAACCGCCCTCGAGTACCTGCGCATGACCCATGACGCCTCTCCGATATTCAGTAGCCCATCAGGCTGAGCACTTCCTTGCGGGAACGTTCGTCCTCCAGGAAAGTGCCCATCATGCGGCTGGTGATCATGCCGACGCCCGGCGTGCGCACGCCGCGCGCGGTCATGCAGGCGTGGTTCGCCTCGATCACCACGGCGACGCCCTGCGGCTTCAGGTGTTCCCAGATGCACTGGGCGACTTCGGCGGTCAGGCGCTCCTGAATCTGCAGGCGTCGCGCGAAGCCGTGCAGCACACGCGCCAGCTTGGAGATGCCGACGACGTGGTTGCGCGGCAGGTAGGCGATCGCGGCCTTGCCGATGATCGGCGCCATGTGGTGCTCGCAGTGCGACTGGAAGGGAATGTCCTTCAGCAGCACGACCTCGTCGTAGCCGCCCACTTCCTCGAAGATGCGCGACAGGTGGACCGCCGGGTCTTCCTGATAGCCCTGGCAGTATTCCAGCCAGGCGCGCGCGACACGCTTGGGGGTGTCGACCAGGCCCTCGCGCGTCGGATCGTCGCCGGCCCACTCGATCAGCGTGCGGATTGCGTCCTGAACGTTGTCGGGCACATCCGGCTTGCGCAAGGGGTCATGGCGCGGGCTATCCTCAGCGGGACTTACCTGGCTGCTCATCCGACTTGCTCCTTCTCAATTTCTTCATCAGGCGCACACGCATCAGGTGTCCCTTGCCCCGGAACAACCCGCGTCGCGCGATGGGCTCGAACATTTCGCCGGGGCGTTCCGGATCGAGCACCCCGCTTTGGCCGAGTGCTCTTTCAGCTTCCGACAAGTTCTTCAAGGGCAAGGGTTCGAGATATTTCTTTCCGGCCTTGGGTCCGTCGCGATTGAGCGCGTCCACCATCGCCGCCATCGAGCCGTGCCGCTCGATTCCGGCGGCCACTTCGCCTTCCGCGATACCGCAATGCTCGGCCAGCAGGCGCAGGCGCAATTCGGTGATCGTCGCGGGATCGACGTGGGCATTGGCGGGCCGGGCAAGGTCGATGAACACGTCGCACTCGCTGTCGAGGCCCATCGAGCGGTTGTTCATGTTCGCCGACCCGACCCGCAGCACCTCGTCGTCGATGATCGTCAGCTTGGCGTGGACGTAGATCGGCTCGCCCTCGGCGTTGGAGGGGGTGAAGATGCGGAAACGTCCTTGGGTGTCCACCGCCTGCAGCGTCTCGACCAGTTCGACGCGGGCGGTGTCCATCGCCTGCTGCTCCAGCCAGCCGTCGGCGGTAACCGGGTTGACGATGAAGAACTCGGGCGGGTTGTCCTCCGAAAGCCGCTTGCAGATGGCTTCGGCGATCGCGCGCGAGGCGAAGTACTGCGTCTCGGCATACATGAAGCGCTTCACGCGGGCGATCTGCTCGACGAAGAGCTTCTCGATCTCGCTGACCTGCGGGCAATCGTTGTACTCCGCGCGGGTGCGGGCAATGCCGATCTCGACGTTCTCGAACTCGGCCGTCAGCCCCTCCGGCCAAGGCGTCTCTTCCTGCGGACGGCAGGGCGCGAGGTCTTCGCCGCCGGCGACCTTCCAGCGCTCGCGACCCAGTTCGCCGAGCGTCGCGGCGACGTCGCCCTCCATCATCATCGTCACGTCGTGCCAGGGACCGTAGAGCCGCCCGGTCGGCCGCTTGCGGCGCGGGTCGTGGGGCAGGTGGTCGGGCGTGTCCCAGCGGTCGGAGGTCATGTCGATGCCGCCGCAGGCCGCGACCTTGTCGTCGATCACGACGATTTTCTGGTGATGGCTGCACCCGACCGGATGGGCGGAATCGAACTTGAAGTCGATGCGCGGATGCTTTGCCCAGCGCACCACGTCGAACAGCATCGTACCCCGGAACAGGTACTTCAGCATGGCGACATTCCACTTGAGCAGCCTGATCTCCAGCTCCGGGTTGCGCTTCACCACCCAGAGCATGAACGAGCCGAGCCTTGCCGGGAACTTGCGCTTGCGGCCGCGCTGCCACCAGCGCCGCCCGGACGTCAGCAGGATACGGGAATCGAAGTCCCACCCGATCATGAAGATGCGCTGGCGGGCTTTCTCCATCGTTTCGCGGATGACCTCGAAATAGTCCGCCGCGTCGATCACGACATAGGCGCGCGAAGCCTTGGCATAGCGCCATACCGAGGGCGCCACGCCTTCGTCGTTCTGGTCTTCCATAATCCATCCTGCCGGAGCTTCCACCACGGCCGGTTCAAGCACCGAAGGCCGCGAAAGTTCCCCTCGAATGTCAACTTGTGCACACGAAGGAGGCGTTCGCCCGATCCCTCCCGGCATTCGTCGCAGCAACCTTTGCGGGCGCGGGCGGCAAGGACCAGATTTCGCTCCGCCGCTCGCGTCGGAAGTGGTTGCCGCCCGGTTTGCGCCAACCCGAGGATTTGGCCATTCGTGACCGCGTGGTGGTCATCCCAACAACCACTCGTACATCACCCGATGGCGAGAACGGCCGGAATCCGCAGTTTTCCACAAGGGTTGACCGGCTCATCGCGGGAATGGCTCGACTCGCCCCTTGTACACGCAACCGTTCACCCTGCGATGGATTTGCCTGACTATACCTGTCCCTCACCCCGTCTGCCGTGTGCGAAGTTTCGCCACGGCGGGGCCGGCGAAAGTCGGACGGGGTAACCCCAGCCCGGGTTCGCCGGGCCGCATTTCTCGCCCCTTCAGGGGGGCTTGTTCCGGGCTCGTCCTCCCACGGGTCCCGCAAACAAGGAGTACGCCATGAAGAAAACCCTCATCACCGCCGCCATCGCTGCGGCCGCCCTCGCTCCTGCTGCCGTGATGGCTCAGGCCGCTGCACCGGCTGCCGCTCCCGCCGCGTCGGCGACCGCAACGGCCAACCCGACCACCGGCGCCAAGGTCTTCGACGCCGCAGGCGCTGAAGTCGGCACTGTCGAGGCCGTCCAGGGCGACATCGTCACCGTCTCCACCGGCACTGCCCGCGCCGGTCTTCCCAAGAACGCCTTCGTGACGCGCGACAAGGGCCTCACCATCGGCATGACCAAGGCCGAGCTGGAATCGGCCGTAAACGGCGCCAAGGCCGAGAACACCGCCGCCAAGGATGCCGCGATCGTCGCCGACGCGCCGATCAAGAGCAGCGACGGCGTCGTACTCGGCACCGTCAGCAAGGTCGAAGGTGACAACGTCACCGTGGCCCTCAGCGGCGGTTCGGCCGCGCAGCTCAAGAAGTCCTACCTCGGCCTCGGTGCCGACGGTTCGCTGGCTCTGGGCATGAGCGCTGCCGACTTCGCCAAGGCGACCCAGTCGGCCGCCGGCGGCCAGCCGGGCGCGGACGCCGCCGCGACCGCAGGCGGTGCGGCTGCGGCGACCACGCCCGAAGGCCAGTAAGCCTCTGCCTCATCCTGCCTTGGCAGGGTGACCGGAAAAGTGGCCGAGGGCCGGAAGCGATCGAGGTCGCTTCCGGCCCTCTCTATTTATCCGGGTCAAAAAGGTCTTGCGATTCGCGCACCCGTTGCCCCAATAGAGGCGCGAGCCCGTCCAGACGCGCAACAAGCGCGCCGCCAGACCATCTTGGGATCCGCATTGACCCTCTCGGAACGCTTCACGGCCTTTTTCAAGGCCGTCCCGGGCATCGACGCCTCGCTCGACCTCGCCCGCCGCAGGGCCGCGACGATCGGCGGCGCAGTGCTGCTGGGCCTGATCGCCATCGCCTTCGCGTGGGCGGGTGACACCGCGCAGAAAGTGTTCCGCGCCTTCACCGCCGTCCACCCTTACGCCCCGCTCGTCATGACGCCCGCGATCTTCGCCGCCGTCGTCTTCATCACCCGGCGCTGGGCGCCCGCCGCGCGCGGCTCGGGCATTCCGCAGGTCATGGCGGCGGGCGAGAACCTCGAACTCGCAAGATCGCCGCTGCTGCAGATGCGCACCGCCATCACCAAGCTGCTGCTGACGGTTACGATGCTGCTGGCCGGAGGTTCGGTCGGGCGCGAGGGGCCGACAGTACAGGTCAGTGCCGCGATCATGGTTGCCTGCCACCGCGTGCTACGCGTGCCGATGACGGCGGGCGTGCTCATCGCGGGCGGTGCAGCCGGGGTCGCGGCCGCCTTCAACACGCCGCTAGCAGGTGTCGCCTTCGCCATCGAGGAACTCGCCGCCGCCTTCGAGCAGCGTGTCGCGGTGCTGGTGATGGGCGCGGTCGTCGTCTCGGGTCTCGTCAGCCTCGGGATCGCCGGGGACTACGTCTACTTCGGAGCGATGCGACAGACGCTGGAAGTCGGCTCGGTCGTGATGATCGCGCCGGTCGCGGGGATCTTGGGCGGCATCCTCGGCGGGCTGTTCTCGCGCCTGCTGCTGGCCTGTGCGCGCGGCGAACATCCCCTTCTCGCGGCAATGCGTTCGCGGCCGGTGACGACGGCGCTGGTCTGCGGGCTGATCGTCGCGGTGCTCGGCGTCGTCACCGGCGGCTCTACGTGGGGCACCGGCTACGAGACCACCCGCCTGATGATCGACGGCCAGCAGAGCGCCTCCCCCTGGTTCGGCCCGGCCAAGTTCGTCGCCACCGCCGCGACGGCGATCTCCGGCGCGCCGGGCGGCATCTTCGCGCCATCGCTGTCCGTGGGCGCGGGCTTCGGCGAACTGCTGTCCTACGTCTTCTCAGGCGATCCCATGCCCGCCGTCGTCCTGCTCGGCATGACCGGCTACTTCGTCGGCGTCGTGCGTGCGCCGCTAACCGCCGTGATCATCCTGATGGAAACCACCGCAAGCCGCGGGATGATCCTGCCGCTGTTCCTGACAGCGATCATCGCCGATACCGCCAGCACGCTGGTGTGCCGCGAAAAGCTCTACCACGGCCTGTCGCGCGGGTTTCTGGCGAAGGGCTGACCTTCCTTCGCCATTGCAAGCGGAGCGAAGGCGCAAAACGAAAAACCCCGCCGGTGAGGGCAGGGTTTTTCGTTTTTGGATGGTGGTGCGCCCGGAACGATTCGAACGTCCGACCCTCAGATTCGTAGTCTGATGCTCTATCCAGCTGAGCTACGGGCGCCTACCATTTTCAACCCAAACAAGGACCACATCACCCCCGGAAGGAAGAGTGGTGCGCCCGGAACGATTCGAACGTCCGACCCTCAGATTCGTAGTCTGATGCTCTATCCAGCTGAGCTACGGGCGCCTTGGAGGGCTGCCTCTAGGGGGGGAATCGGCATCGGTCAACGCCTATGTTCCGCTTTTTTGCATATTGTTTTCCACAGCCCCCAGATGCCGTTCGAGCGCCTCGGCCAGCGGGTAATCGAGCGGCGGCATCCGCAGTCCCGAGATCGCGCCGGGCGCGACCCATGCCACGTCGGCGGCCTCGATGGCGCGCGGCTCGCCCTGCCAGCGGGTGCAAATATAGAGAAGAATCACGAGCGGGCGCGACGGCCCCTTCCCGCCTTCCTCGACCGTAGCGGTGCGGCCGCTGGCGAAGCCCACCGCCTCCAGATCGCCCGGCGCTACGATTACGCCCAGTTCCTCTTCGAGTTCGCGTACAAGGGCGCCCTCCGGGCTCTCACCCGGCTCCAGCTTGCCTCCGGGAAATTCCCATAGGCCGCCATGCACTCCGATGAAATCGCGCTGCTGCATAAGCACTGTGCCGGAACGCCCGTCGTCGCGCCCGCCGTCATCGGGACGCACGAGTGCGCCTGCGACGACGAGTAAAGGTGTCGGTGGACTTTCCAGCTGTGCCTCCTGCCTTAATGCCTAATTAACGCTGCCATGGGATCAGACGTCCCTCGCGCGAACTAGCACGGTGACCATGCGCCTTCATCGCTTTCTCAAGACGATCATCGAAAACCGGGACGGTGCGTCCACGGTCGAATACGGCATGATCCTCGCCTTCATCGTGCTGGCCATCTTCGCCACGCTGCAGGGCGTGGCCAGCGAGACCGTATCTATGTGGAACAACGTAGCCGCCAAGTCGTCGGCTGCGATGTCCAAAAACTAGGGTGAAACAGCCTTAAGCGTTTATCAACGATTGCAGGCTAAAAAGAGATTGTCCAAGGCGCAGAAGAGAGACTGAAGCGAGGCGGACCGGGTACACTAGACTGCTTTATCAGGAGACCACCATGAAGTTTCTCGCCAAGCTGCGCCGCAACGAAAAGGGCGCAACCGCCATCGAATACGGCCTAATCGCCGCCCTCATCGCAGTTGCCGCCATCGCCGCCATGCAGGGCATGGGCTCGCAGCTCGTTTCGACCTTCTCGAAGACCTCGTCGGCTATGTCGAAGGGCGTTGCCTAATAGGTGAATACTTTATCTGTACTTACAGATTAAAGTTTCGGGGGCGGCAGGGAAACCTGCCGCCCCTTTCGCTTTGTGGCCCGCCGAAACCATAAAGCCCCGATATCAGTAGGTTACGATCTTCACCTTCTGCCCCGGCGTCAGCGCCGTGTTCGCATCCATCCCGTTGAGCACCAGGAAACGGTCCACCGCCGCGTCGGTATAGGCCATCTTCGCCGCCAGCGACCGCACGGTGTCGCCCTGCCTTACAGTCACGACACGCAGCAATCGCGGCTTCACGCTGCCCGCATCGGTCGCCGAGATCCGACGGATCGAGCGGAACATCGGCGTGAACACTTCCGCCCCGCCCGCCTGCGCCAGCGTCAGGAAGTGATAGGCCTGCCCGTTGCCGAAGTCGTAGGCGAAGACGACGACGTCCACCGCCCCGCTCTGCTGCTGCACCCGCGCGACTCCGTAAGCGGCGGGGATGCCATTCACCGTGGTTTTTTCGATGCTGGCGGGAGTGATTCGCGCCTGATTCGATTCGGTCAGCCCGGCGAAGACGCTGGTGATGTACGAATCGAGGCTGCCGCTCAGCTTCCCGCCGGAAAATTGTGCCTTCCCCGACGATCCGCTGATCGTCACCGCCTGCGTTCCGTTGACCATGAAGAAGCCGTCAGGGGCCTCGAAGGCGAATCGCAGTGTTGGATGCGTGAACTTTCGGCCGTCCACGACGCCCTGCTTGGGGTCGTCGCCATAGACCAGCCCGTCGATTCGCGTGAGGAAAGTGTCGCGATTCGTGGTGCCGGCGCTGCCCTGCCCCGCATATGTCAGTGCGGAGCGCACGCGCGAGGCGGGATCGGGGTGAGTCGAGGCCCATTCCGGCGTCTGATTCGTGCTCCCGCGCAGTTGCGCCTCCAGCGCGTTCTGCCGCGCAAGGCTTTCCAGCACGCTCGACATCGCGCGCGGATCGTAGCCCGCACGCTTGAGGTAGGTAATGCCCAGCTGGTCCGCCTGCAGCTCCTGCGAGCGCGAGAACTTCAACGTAAGCAGCTGCGAACCTTGCGAAAACAGCTTCTGCCCGAATTGCCCGAAAGCGTTGTCGCCCAGCACCGCGCCCGCCAGCACCGATCCCAGCACGCCAAGGATCTGGTTGCGCTGCGCCGCCTTCTGCCGCTGCGCCGAGTGCCGCGCGGCGACGTGGCCGACCTCGTGGCCGAGCACGCCCGCCATCTCCGCCTCGTTGTTCATCAGCGCGGTCAGCTGGCGCGTCACGTAGATATAACCGCCGGGAATCGCGAAAGCGTTGTTCACCGGCGAATTGAGCAGGGTGACGGTGAAATCCCCCGTCGCGTTCGACAGGCCGGACTGCACCGCGATTCGCTTGCCGACCTGCTCGACGTAGCTGGCCTGCGGACCGGTCAGGCCGCCGCCGAATTCGGCCAGCAATTCGGGATGGGCCTTCGCGCCTTGCGACTTGTCGGCAGCACTGATCGCATAGACTTGCGGCGCCTTCGACGCCTGCGCCTCCAGCCGCGCCGGCCCCGCCGAGACCACCAGCAGCCCCAGCGCCGAGACGACCGCGCCTCCCCGAACTCCGGCCCGAACCACGCGCTTCACGTTGGATACCATGTCGCTCCCTTCCTCCATTCTGCAGGCCGCCACCCGCGATTCTTGCCCTTCGCGCAACGAGTCGCACGGCGGGCTTGTTCCCTTGCGCCTTTACATCTGCCCCTTCGCGAGCGGATGGCGCGAGTTCACCAGTTCCACCAGCCGCGCGCTGTCCACATGCGTATAGATCTGCGTCGTCGCGATGTCGGCATGGCCGAGCAGCATCTGCAGCACGCGCAAATCCGCGCCGCCTTCCAGCAGGTGAGTCGCGAAGGCATGGCGCAGCACGTGCGGCGAGACGCGCTCCGGATCGAGGCCCGCCCTGCCCGCCAGCGCGCGCAGCAACTGGAACAGCCGCACCCGCGTCAGGTGCCCGCTCGCCCCGCTCGACGGAAAGAGGAACCGCGAGGTACCCTTCCGCAACGCCAGCCAGCGCGACAGCACCGCGCGGGAGCGGGTGCTCACCGGCACCATGCGCTGCTGCCCGCCCTTGCCGGTGATGTGAAGGAACGGCGCATCCCTCGGCACCGCCGTGACGGGGAGCGACACCAGTTCGGTCGCGCGCAGGCCGGACCCGTAGAGCAGTTCGAGCAGCGCCAGCAGCCGCACGGCGTCGGACCGCTCGGACACCGCCTCCTCGTCCGCCTGCGCCAGAAACCGCTCCACCTCGTCATGGCTGAGCAGGCGCGGCAGCGGACGACGCACGCGCCCCTTCGGCAGCGCGCCGGAAGGATCGTCCTTGCGCAGCCCCTCGTCGATCAGGAAGCCGTAGAACTGCCGCAGCGCCGAACACCGCCGGGCGAGGCTGGACGCCGCCAGTCCGCTCCACGCGCCTCCGAGCCCCTCCAATGCCTCGGGCGTGGCATTGGCAACATCGCCCAGCACCTCGCGCGCGGCTTCGAGGTCGCGGCGATAGGCAGCGAGCGTATTCGCGGCCGCGCCGCGCTCTGCCGCCAGCATCGCCAGGAACCGCTCGGCGAGGTCGTCTGCGCCCCCGCTCATCGGCCTCAGACCCGCGCGACCGCCTCGGCGGCGATCATCCGCGCTTCGGCGTCGAGCCCCACCGACCGAAGCGCCGAGACGATGTGATAGAGGTGGCGCGGCGTCATGCGCTGCCAGTTGTCGCCCTGCATGCCGAAGGCCGCGAGCAGCGCGACACTGGCTTCGTCGCCGCGACTGGCGGCATGGTCGATCGCCTGAGTCCAGCGCGTGCTTCCAGCCATGTCCATCCCCGCGTCGCGGGTCACGCGCTCGGCGTCGGCGCGATCGACGCGCTCCAGCCCGGCAAGACCGGCGGCAAGGAAGGCCGAGCGGCGCTTCTGCGTGCTGTCGTCGTCATCGACATAACTGTTGAGCGTCGAACTGCCGACCGTCGCCACGCGGCCCGGAGCAGCAAGAATCAGCATGCCCCATGCCCGCGATCCGGCCTCGACCACGCTCGACCAGCGCAGCGCATTGGCGTCGTATCCCGCCGCCAGCATCGAGGCGATCAGCGAGGACGCGCTGTCGGCCATGTCGGCGCTGGGCGCCATGCGCGCGGCGGCGGCAGCCGTCAGCACCTGCCGCGCATAAAGCGCCGACCCGGTCACGTTCCACAGCGCCTGCATCGCCGCCAGCCGCGCGGCGGGGTCCTGCTGGACATAAGCATCCCGCAGCGATTCCGCGCGGTCCTGCCACTCGCCGGTGACGTCGGGATCGGCGAAGATCTGCGAATAGAGGTCCACCATCGCCGCGTTGGACAGTACGCCCGCCGCCGCGGCACGATCCGCCGCCGCCGCCCGGCGGCCAAGGCTGACCATCGGCGCCAGCGCCGTCGCATAATCGTAGGACGGCCCGGCCGTGGCCATCAGCGCGGCGGGCGGTTCCAGCCCGGTTCCGATCGCGAGGCCATAGCGCCACGGCGTCATCGTCGTGACCTTGTCCCACTCGATCGTCACCGCACGCCGCGCCTTGCCGGCCGCGCCTGCGTACTTCTGCGCGAGCAGCAGGTCGATCTGGTCCATCTTGCCGCGAACCCGGTCGCGCTCCAGCTTCGAGATCGCCGCTGTGCTGTTGCCACGAAACGCCTCGCAGATGGTGCGCGAGGTATTCCACGCGGCATCGTCACGCAGCGAGCCCTGCGTCGCCATCACCGGGCACATGCCGGTGAAGTCGGCATTGCGGGCATAGACGTCGAACGCCACCTGCCCGAACGCCGGGGTGTAATCGGCAATGTCGAGATCCTGCAGCACCACGCGCGCCGCATCGGTCTCGCCCATGCGCAGCAGCAGGCCGACGCGCATCGCCATGAAGTCGGCCGCGCTCATACCGCTCGGCGGATTGAGGCGCGAGGCCAGCGCGCGGCGCAGCAGGATATGCCCCCAGCGGGAGACCAGTTGCCCCCGGTTGCCCTCCAGCGCGACGCGGATCAGGCTGCCGTTCTGCCCGGCGAGCGAGGCCAGCGGCAGGCCCCCTTCGTCGGCACCGAGCATCCCCGCCTCGTCGGCGGAGCGCCGCGCGGCGGGCGGCATATCGATCACCACCTTGGCCCCGAGCAGCGCCTCGAAATCCTCGGGCGACATTTTCTCGAGTTCCTCGAGGCTCGGGATACGACGCAAGGTGCCGTCGTCCTGCGCGATCACCGTGGGCGTTGCGCCCGGCGTACCGGTCGGGATCGCCTGCACCACCGGGGTCGAGGTCGAGGTCGAGGTCGCGGCGGGACGCGGAGCGCTCGACGCCGCAGCACTCGGCGCGGATGAGTTCTGTGGCTTAGGCGCCTGGGTACGCGGCGCCTGCGGACGCGGGGTGGCCGAGCGCGCGGGCGCGGGCTCGTCGAACATCTTGGGCAGCAGCGATTCGGGGCTGTCCTGCGCCACCGCCCACACCGAGGTCAGCGCCAGCGCGCCTCCCGCGAGCAGGTGCACCGCTCTCATTTCGACAGTTCCGGCAGCGGGATCGAGACGGTCTGCTGCGTCACCGGCTGCACGCCAGCGTCATTCCATGCGGCAATACCAAGGCCGACCACGGCAATCGGCAGGAGAATGGCAACGGCCGACGCTATACGGCGCCTGCGCTTTACGATGTTCACTCGGCTTCCTTCACCATGCTTGCGCTGCGACCTAGCGCAACTATAGGCGATCGGGCAATGGACGTTCAACAAACCCGGTTTTCCGCGCAGGAAATTGCAGCGCTCGCCCGCCGTATCGACCGGCCCATCGTGCTTGTCGGTATGATGGGCGTGGGCAAGTCCAGTGTCGGCAAGCGGCTTGCGAACCTGCTCGATTGCCCCTTCGTCGATGCCGACGACGAGATCGAACGCTCCGCGCAGATGAGCATCCCGGAAATCTTCGACGCTTATGGCGAGGACTATTTCCGCGATGGCGAACGCCGGGTGATTTCCCGCCTGATCACGGACAGCGAGACCAGACGGCAGCGCATCGTCATCGCCACCGGCGGCGGCGCCTTCGTCAATGCCGAAACCCGCGCGCTGATCCTCGACAAGGCGATCACGATCTGGCTCGACAGCGAGGTCGATACCCTCGTCGAGCGCACTGCGCGAAAGGAGAACCGCCCGCTGCTGCGCGGCGGCAACCCGCGCGAAATTCTCGGCCGCCTGCGCGAGGAACGGGCGCAGCATTATTGCCAGGCGCCCATCCACGTGCTGAGCAGCGCAGGCCCGCACGTCCAGACGATCAACAAGGTACTGCAGGGAATTTCCCAATGGCTGTGATCCCCGTCGATATCGCCGGTCGCCCTTACGAAGTGCGCGTCGGCGCCGGGCTGCTCGCGGAACTCGCCCCCAACTGCCGGGGCAAGCTGCGCAAGCGCGGCGTGCCGATCGTCACCGACGCCAACGTCCACGCGGCCTGGGGCGACGTGGTGGAAAAGTCCCTCCGCGACAACGGCCACGAACCGCACTGGCGCATCCTGCCTGCGGGCGAGGCGACCAAGTCGTGGGACGAACTCTCGGCCACGGTGAACTGGCTGCTCGGCCTCGAAGTGGAGCGCGGCGATCACATCATCGCGCTGGGCGGCGGCGTGATCGGCGACCTCACCGGCTTCTGCGCCTCGGTGCTGAAGCGCGGGTGCCACTTCATCCAGGTGCCCACCACGCTGCTGGCACAGGTCGATTCGAGTGTCGGCGGCAAGACCGCGATCAACACGCCCGCCGGCAAGAACCTCGTCGGCGCGTTCCACCAGCCCTCGCTGGTGCTGGCCGACCTCTCGGCGCTGGAAACCCTGCCCGAGCGGGACTTGCGCGCGGGCTATGCCGAAGTCGTGAAGTACGGGCTGATCGACGACGCCGACTTCTTCGCCTGGTGCGATGGCAATGCCGCCGCGATGCTGGCGGGCGACAGCGCGCTTCGCGAATATGCGGTGGCGCATTCGGTCGCGGCCAAGGCGCGCATCGTCGCCGAGGACGAGTTCGAGACCACCGGCCGCCGCGCCCTGCTCAACCTCGGCCACACTTTCGGCCACGCGCTGGAGGCCGAGACCGGCTTCGGCGACCGCCTGCTCCACGGCGAGGGCGTCGCGCTCGGCATGGTGCTGGCGGCGCGCTACTCGGCAAGGCGCGGGCTGATGCCGCAGGCAAGCGCCGAACATGTCGCGCAGCATATCGGCGAGATCGGCTTGCCTGCCAGCCTCAGGGCGCTTGGGCTGGACTGCGACGGTGCCGCTCTCGTGCAGCACATGCTCCACGACAAGAAGATGGACGCCGGCACCCTGCCCTTCCTGCTGATGAAGGGCATCGGCCAGACCTACCTCGACAAGCAGGTCTCGCTGGAAGACGTGGCGGTGTTCCTCGACGAGGAACTGGCGCGCTGACGCTCTCCTGAGCACCGTCGATTCAACGTCGTCATTGCGAGCGTAGCGAAGCAATCCAGAGCGGTTTAGGCGGCTCTGGATTGCTTCGCTACGCTCGCAATGACGATGGCGGTGGTAAGTCACTGCAATTTCATCGCTACCCGCACTTCTTGGCGCCTTGTGGCATCTTTGAGTGCCGTTGAGTGCCGTTGGGTGCACCCTGCAAAACGCCGTGCTTATGCGCCGCTTCGTGGCCGTGCAGCGACGAAGCCCGGATCGATGCAGGCTCGCGAACGTTATAGATTTGCACGCTCTTTCAACGGAGTAGGCGTTTGTCACGCTGGCCGGGGGGCCGAGACGCCCCGTGCGAATCCCCCGGGGCGTTGCGGAAGGCGGCAGGTCGATCGGCCTGCCGCCTTTTCGCCCCCATTTTTGTGCACCACGCATTCAGGTTTGACCCTGTTACATCGACATGACATTGCTCGCGCAGGAACGGCGATTACGCCGATGCACAAGATAATTACGGGACAGACATGACCGCACCCGAAGCGACGCCCAACCTCGACTTCCCCGAAGAAGCGGCGCGAGACGACCGCGCTTTCCTGGGCCATCCCAAGGGGTTAGGCCTGCTCGGCCTGGTCGAGGGCTGCGAGCGCTTCTCCTACTATTCGATGCAGACGCTGCTGACGCTCTACATGGTCAGGTACCTGCTGGTGCCGGGGCGGCAGGAGGGCGTGATCGGGCTCGACTGGGTCACCACGCACCTGTTTCCGGGCCTGTCCGGACAGCCGCTGGCTTCCGAAATATTCGGCCTTTACACGGCCTTAGTCTATCTGACTCCGATCCTCGGCGGCATTCTGGCCGACCTCCTGCTGGGCCGCCGCGCCGCGCTGATCGCGGGCGGCGTGGTCATGTCGCTCGGCCATTTCCTGATGGCGTTCGAAAGCGCCTTCCTGCTGGCGCTGATATCGCTGGTGATGGGCGTCGGGCTGTTCAAGGGCAACATCGCCAGCCAGGTCGGCGAACTCTACAAGCAGGGTGATATCCGCCGCGCGATGGCGTTCCAGATTTTCTACATATTTATCAATGTCTCGGTAATCGTCGCCCCGCTGATTTCCGGCACGCTGGGCGAGAAGGTCGGCTGGCACTGGGGCTTCGGCTGCGCCGGCGTGGTCATGGTGCTCGGCCTGCTTTTGTACATCTACGCGAAGCCCTGGCTGCCCGCCGACAGCAAGGCCGCCAAGTCCGCCGAGCCCCGCGCCACGTTCGAAAAGGGCGACGGCCCGCGCCTTCTCGCGGTGCTGGTGCTGGTGCCGATCATGGGCGTGTCGCTCCTGACCAACCAGCAGATTTTCAACGCTTATCTCGTCTGGGCCGATCAGCAGTTCCAGCTCAGCTTCATGGGTGAGACGCTGCCGACGAGCTGGATGATTACCATTGACGCCACCCTCAGCTTCTCGATGCTGGTGGCGGTCGCCGCGTTCTGGGCCTTCGTCGGCAAGCGCACCGGCAAGGAGCCCGACGAACTGGGCAAGATGATCCTGGGCTGCGCCTTCATCGTCGGCGGCGCGGCGTGCCTCTATATGGCTGCAGCGACGCAAGGTACGGGAAAGATTGGTCTATTCTGGCCGGTCATGTTCCACCTCGTGAACTCGATCGGCTTCGCGCACCTGCTGCCGGTGAGCCTCGCGCTGTTCACCCGCCTTGCCCCGCGCGCGCTGAACGCCTCGATCGTGGGGATCTACTACCTTGCGTTCTTCGGCGCGAACCTGGCCGTGGGCAAGATCGGCACGCTGTTCTCGACAATGCCGACGACGACGTTCTGGCTGCTGCACATGGCTTCGGCCGCCGTCGCACTAATCGGGTTCGGGCTATTCAAGCTGTTGTTTGCAAAGCGATTGATGGGCACCCCCTGATGCCCGTCATCGGCTGCCTGCTGCTGATCGTCCTGCCGCTGCTGGGCCTCGCGGCAGGTGGTTTTCTCTGGGGAGCCGAAGGTGCGAAATGGGGCGCCGGGATTGGCTTTACCCTTGCCCTGGTGGTCTTCGGCGGCGGCAGTTATGCCTTCATCAAAGGCATGCGCGGCCGCTGAGGGCTCAACCGAACACGGCCACCGACTGCATGCCCGCAACGGCCGGAACACCATCCGCGTTCCACTGCATGATGTGCTCGCTCGCCCCGCCATGCGCCGCATGCAAACTGGTCGAGCGGATCATCCACCAGCCATTCGCCGAGGGCTTCGCGTCCAGCATGTTGACGTGCCACTGCATCGACGAAATCGGCACCTTGAAGCCCAGCAGCGGCCAGACCGCCACCGGCAGCACATCCCCGCACAGCAGGCACTCGACCTCGGGATCGAGCCCCCCGCGCTCGCGCGGCCGCACCCACCAAGCGAGGTCCGCCTCGCCCAGCGCGGTCTTGGGCATGGCGAAGCGCGCCTCGAAGTGATTGCGCAGGAAAGCCGGCGCATGATCCATCGGCACCGGCTTCGCCTCGTCGAGCGGAATGACGCCGTCCGGCAGCGGATAGTGATCGATCGACAGCACGCTCTCGATCGGGCGCATGAAGACGAAGGCGGCGGTGAAGCCCACGCCGCCCTCACCGGTCAGTTCGGCGGAAACCCAGGTCGCATTGCGCCCCTGCCGCAGCACTTTCGCGCGAGCCTCGATGCGCCCGGCCAAGGGGCCGACCATCGAAAGCTGACCCGAGCGCAGCGGCGGCAGATCGTCGGCAGCGCCTTTTGCCACCGCCAGTGCGATCGCCGAAGTCAGTCCTCCGTAAGCGGTGCGCCCCTGCAGCCAGTCCTCGGTGATCTCCAGCGCGAAACCGCCTTCCAGCGGCTCAGCCCCGGCGAGCATATCTCCCAGCCCCGCCATCAGAACAAGCGCGATCCATCGGGTACGCGCTTGTCCGGCGAGAACAGCGTCACCCGCCCCTCCTCGTCCGCGAAGCCCAGCGTCAGCACTTCGGACAGCGCCTTGCCGATCTGGCGGACGGGAAAGTTGACCACCGCCGCCACCTGCCGCCCGGTCAGCTCCTCGGGAGAATAGAGCGCGGCCACCTGGCCGACGCTCTTCTTCTCGCCGATGCCGGGACCGAAATCGATCCGCAGCTTGTAACTGGGTTTCCGTGCACCCTCATAGACATCCGCGCCGACAATGGTGCCGATTCGGATGTCCACCTTGAGGAAGTCGTCGAAGCCTATGGTCTCGCCCGGAGGCGCGGCGGGGTCGTGATCGAGATGCATGTCACTCCATTTCGAGGATGATCGCATCCACCGCAAGGCTTTCCCCCGCCTTGGCGTTGACGGACTTCACCGTGCCCGACTTTTCGGCGCGCAGGATGTTCTCCATCTTCATGGCCTCGACCACTGCCAGCGGTTGCCCTGCCTCGACCTTGTCGCCCTCGCCTACGCTCAGCGAAACGAGGAGGCCCGGCATCGGGCAGATCAGGTACTTCGAGAGGTCCGGCGGGATCTTCTCGATCATGTGCTGCGTGAAGCCGGCGATGTGCGCGGGCAGGCAATCGACCTTGTGGATCGCACCGCGCGTGGTCATCCGGAAGCCGGTGCGGGTGACGTCCAGCTTGAGCGTCAGATCCTCGCCATCGACCTCGGCATCCACGAAGCGGTCGCCCGGGGTGTATTCCAGCTCCAGCTCGACTTCCTCGCCATTGACCGTCAGCAGGTCTTCGTCGAGTTCGACCGCGAAGACATCGCCGCCGATGGTCACGGTCCACTCGCCCGGAGGATCGAGCGGGGCGCCCAGCTGGCCTTCGACCCGGCGCGAACGATCGGCGCGCGCGGTGGCGACGAAGGCGGCGACGGCGGCCAGTTGTACCTTGAGTTCGTCCGACGCCGGCGCGCCGTGGAAGCCTTCGGGATACTCCTCAGCGATGAAGCCGGTGGTCAGCTCGCCCGAGCGGAAGCGCGGGTGCTGCATGATCGCCGAGACGAAATCGATGTTGTGGCCAAGGCCCTCGATCTCGAAGGCGTCGAGCGCGGCGATCTGCTTGTCCGCCGCTTCGTCGCGCGTCTCGCCCCAGGTTATGAGCTTGGCGATCATCGGGTCGTAGAACATCGAGACTTCGCCGCCTTCGTAGACGCCGTCGTCCACGCGGATACCGTCGATGCCGCGGCGGCCATTCTCTTCGCCGTCATCCGTCCAGCCTTCGACCGGCGGATTGTAGCGCACGAGGCGGCCCGTCGAGGGCAGGAAGCCGCGATAGGGATCTTCGGCATAGACGCGGTTCTCGATGGCCCAGCCGTCGATCTTCACGTCGTCCTGCGTCAGTTCCAGCTTCTCGCCTGCCGCGACGCGGATCATCTGCTCGACGAGGTCGACGCCGGTGATCGCTTCGGTGACGGGGTGCTCCACCTGCAGGCGGGTGTTCATTTCGAGGAAGTAGAAGCTCTCGCCCGTCGGATCCGCGCCCGAGACGATCAGTTCCACCGTGCCGGCCGAATAGTACCCCACCGCGCGCGACAGGGCGACGCACTGCTCCCCCATGGCCTTGCGCATCGCCGGGGTGACGAAGGGCGACGGCGCTTCCTCGACCACCTTCTGGTGGCGGCGCTGAATCGAGCATTCGCGCTCGTTCAGGTAGAGGATGTTGCCGTGCTTGTCGCCGAGGATCTGGATCTCGATGTGGCGCGGGTTGAGGATGAACTTTTCGATGAAGACGCGGTCGTCGCCGAACGAGTTCAGGCCCTCGCGCTTGGTGGCTTCGAAGCCTTCACGCACGTCGTTTTCGTTGTAGGCGAGGCGCATGCCCTTGCCGCCGCCGCCCGCGCTGGCCTTCATCATCACCGGGTAGCCGATCTCGGCCGAGATGCGCACCGCATGCTCGGTATCCTCGATCTCGCCGACGAAGCCGGGGACGACGTTGACGCCCGCCGCCTTGGCGAGCTTCTTGGACTCGATCTTGTCGCCCATCGCCGCGATCGCGTTCACGGGAGGGCCGATGAACTCGATGCCCTCTGCGGCGAGCGCCTCGGCGAAGGAGGTGCGCTCGGACAGGAAGCCGTAGCCGGGGTGCACGGCGTCGGCGCCGGTCTGCTTGGCGGCGGCGATGATCTTGTCGGCGATCAGGTACGACTGCGCGGCTGGCGCGGGGCCGATGTGAACCGCCTCATCGGCCATCTGCACGAACGGCGCGCGGGCGTCGGCATCGGAATAGACGGCGACCGTGGCGATACCCATGCGGCGCGCCGTCTTGATGACGCGGCAGGCGATCTCGCCCCGGTTTGCGATCAGGATTTTTTTGAACATGGCACCTCGAAGCCCCATTCGGGGTCTTGTTTGTTGGCGGTCGGAAACAGGAACTGCAGCGCCTGCGGCGAGAGGACGTGATAGGCCGTGGCGTGGGTCAGATCCTCACGCGGCGAGAGGCAGACCAGCGAGCCGCCCGCTGCCGCGACGCGCTGCGCGGCCTGAGCGGTTTCCCGACCTTCGTTCGAATATGTCAGGTACAGCGGACCGGTCCGGGGAGACGTCGCGATCAGGCCTGCGGCCGCTTTGGCGAGGGCCGCGTCATCCCACCACAGACTCGCGTCGATGGCGGCGTAACGGTGAAACAGGCCGGGTTCGCGCAGCCACGTCTCGACGATGAACAGACCGGCGAGCGATTCACCGATCACGCCATCGTCGCCATCGGTGCGATAATCCGCCTCGATCAGCGGCTTGACCGTGTCGCGCAGGAAGGCTCGGAACCGTGTGGATTGTCCAGCGGTCGGGTACTGCTTGTGCTGCGCGGCATTGCCCACGCTGCCGATCAGTTCGGCGCGGCGGTCCTTGCTTTCGATGCCGACGACGATCACCGGCAGCGAGCGGCCCCAGATCGCGTTGAGCGCGCTCGTCCCGGCAACATGCAGGAAGTCCTGCGAAAGGCCGCCATCGATGAGATACAGCACCGGATAGCGCTTGGTCCCCTCCGCGTAGCCTTCGGGCAGATAGACGTTGACCTGTCGCTGGTCACCGTCGGCAAAGGCAACGAGGTGCGTTTGTCCGATCGTGATCGGAGTGGATGCAGGCGCTTCGGCAACCGCAACGCCCGGCACGCAAAGGAGGCAGGACAACGCCAGCAGCATTGATCCCGCCCGTTTCATCACTCGGCCGCTTCCAGCTTGGCGCAGCCCTTGGGCATACGCTGGGCTTCGACTTGCGCAGGCGTCAGTTCGATCGCCATCGGCTTGAGGCCGAGGCGAGCGAACATCGCCAGATCGTTGTCGTCGCCCGCGTTGGGTGCGGTCAGCAGCTTGTCGCCAGTGAAGATCGAGTTCGCGCCGGCCATGAAGCACATCGCCTGCGTCATCTCCGACATCGACTCGCGCCCGGCAGACAGGCGCACCATCGAGCCCGGCATGGTAATGCGTGCGACCGCCACGGTACGCACGAACTCCACATCGTCGATCTTGGCGAGCGGGGTGTCGGCCAGCATGTCGCCCAGCACGGTGCCCCTCACCGGCACCAGCGCGTTGACCGGCACCGATTGCGGGTGCTCGGGCAAGGTGGCGAGCGTGTGGACGAAGCCGACGCGGTCCGCGCGGGTCTCGCCCATGCCGACGATGCCGCCCGAGCATACGTTGATCCCCGCCATGCGCACGTTCGACAGCGTATCGAGACGGTCTTCCATCGTGCGCGTGGTGATGACCTGGTCATAGCGCTCAGGCGAAGTGTCGATGTTGTGGTTGTAGTAGTCGAGGCCCGCGTCGCTCAGCATGTCGGCCTGCTGCGGCGTCAGCATGCCCAGCGTCATGCAGGTTTCCATGCCCATCGCGCGCACGCCCTTCACCATCTCGATGATGGCGGGCATGTCGCGGTCCTTGGGGTTACGCCAGGCGGCGCCCATGCAGAAGCGGGTCGAGCCCTGGTCCGCCGCTTGCGCCGCGCGCTGCAGCACGGCCTGTACTTCCATCAGCTTGGTCGCCTTGACGCCGCTGTTGGCCGAAACCGACTGCGAGCAGTAGCCGCAATCCTCCACACACCCGCCGGTCTTGATCGAAAGCAGCGTGGAAAGCTGCACCTCGTCCGCCTTGTGACTGGCGCGGTGAACTTCGGCGGCGCGGAAGACCAGTTCGGTGAACGGCAGGTCGAACAGCGCCGCGATCTCCTCACGGGTCCAGTCGGTGCGGGGGGTGAAGGCGGGGGTTTGGGTCATAGTCATTCCTCAGGCGGCACGCGCGCGGCTCGGGGCCAAAGCCCTGTCATAGAACGCGATGCCGTGCTGATCCAGCATCCCCTTACTCGGCCGCCTGCAGTTCGGAGCCGGCCGGCGGCATGTTGTGGCCGAGCAGGCGCAGCACGTCGGCGGCGCATTCGACCACGTTCGAGCCGGGCCCGTAGATGCCCTGAACGCCGGCATTGCGCAGGTATTCGTAGTCCTTCGCCGGGATCACGCCGCCAGCGATCACCTTGACGTCGCTGCGCCCGGCATCGCGCAGCTGCTGGATCAGTTCGGGGATCAGCGTCTTGTGACCTGCCGCGAGGCTGGAGGCGCCGACGACATCGACTTCGTTCTGCAAGGCCAGCACCACGGTTTCCTCGGGCGTCTGGAATAGCGGGCCGGAGACGACCTCGAAGCCCATATCGCCAAAGGCCGAGGCGATGATGTTGGCGCCGCGATCGTGGCCGTCCTGGCCCATCTTGGCGACCAGCAGCTTGGGCTTGCGGCCAAGGCGGCGCTCCACCGCTGCCACGCCGTCCAGCACCTGCCGCCAGCGGCTGTCGCCCTCGTAAGGCGCGCCGTAGACACCCTTCACCGGGGTCGGCTGGGTGCCGTAGCGCTCGAAGCTCTCCTCCATCGCGGAGGAGATTTCGCCGAGGGTCGCGCGGGCGCGGGCCGCTTCGACCGCAAGGGCGAGGAGGTTGTTCTCGATGCTGGCAGGCGCGGCGGCGCCATCGGCCAGCGCCTTGAGCGCGGCCTGGCACACGGCTTCGTCGCGCTCGGCCTTCATCTTGTTGATGCGGGCGATCTGGCCTTCGCGAACCTTGGCGTTGTCGATGTCGAGCGTCTCGATCGCGTCCTCGGCGGCGAGGCGGTACTTGTTGACGCCGACGATCACGTCGTCACCCCGGTCCACACGCGCCTGGCGGGAGGCGGCGGCGGTCTCGATCATCGCCTTGGGCCAGCCGGCGGCGACCGCCTTGGCCATGCCGCCATCGGCCTGCACGCGCTCGATGATCTCCCAGGCCTGGTCGACGAGGCTCTGCGTCAGCGATTCGATGTAGTACGATCCCCCCAGCGGATCGACGACATTGCACATGCCGGTCTCCTCCTGGATGATGATCTGGGTGTTGCGAGCGATGCGCGCCGAGAAATCGGTCGGCAGCGCGATCGCTTCGTCGAGCGCGTTGGTGTGCAGCGACTGGGTGCCGCCCAGCATCGAGGCCATCGCCTCGATCGTGGTGCGGATCACGTTGTTGTAGGGATCCTGCTCCTGCAGCGACACACCCGAGGTCTGGCAATGGGTGCGCAGCATCTTGCTGCGCTCGTCCTTGGCACCCAGTTCGGTCATCACCCGGTGCCACAGCACGCGCGCGGCGCGCAGCTTGGCGACTTCCATGAAGAAGTTCATGCCGATGGCGAAGAAGAACGACAGGCGGCCCGCGAACTTGTCGATGTCGAGGCCCGAGGCCACGCCGTATTTCACATATTCGGCACCGTCGGCGATGGTGAAGGCCAGTTCCTGAACCTGCGTCGCGCCGGCTTCCTGCATATGGTAGCCGGAAATCGAGATCGAGTTGAACTTGGGCATCTCGCGGCTGGTGTAGCCGAAGATGTCCGAGATGATCCGCATGCTCGGCTCGGGCGGGTAGATGTAGGTGTTGCGGACCATGAACTCCTTGAGGATGTCGTTCTGGATGGTTCCGTCGAGCAGCTTGCGATCGACGCCCTGCTCTTCACCGGCGACGATGAAGAAGGCGAGGATCGGGATCACCGCGCCGTTCATGGTCATCGAGACGGACATCTTGTCGAGCGGGATGCCGTCGAACAGGATCTTCATGTCTTCGACCGAGTCGATCGCCACGCCCGCCTTGCCGACGTCGCCCACCACGCGCGGGTGGTCGGAGTCATAGCCGCGGTGCGTTGCGAGGTCGAAGGCGACCGACAGGCCCTTCTGGCCCGCCGCAAGGTTGCGGCGGTAGAAGGCGTTCGATTCCTCGGCGGTGGAGAAGCCCGCGTACTGACGGATGGTCCAGGGCCGGCCCGCATACATCGAGGCGCGCACGCCGCGCGTGAAGGGCGCGAAGCCCGGAAGGCCTGGATCGACGGTCACGTCCTCGGCGGTGTAGAGCGGCTTGACCGCGATGCCCTCGGGCGTTTCCCAGGTCAGGTCCTTGCCCTTGACTTCCTTGGTCGCCGCTGCCTGCCAGTCGTTGATGTCGGGCATCGTGGTATCCTCTTTTACTCGTCGTCCCGGACTTGACCCGGGACCGGTGCCTGTCTTTAGGCGGGGCCTCTCTTCAAGGTGCCTCGCCGCGAGGTGGGCCTTTCCCGGCCAGCGGTCCCGGATCAAGTCCGGGACGACGTCAGTTCAATGCGCGCCCTTGGGCGTTTCCATGATCTCGGTAAGCTGGCCGCCCATGTCCCTGGGGTGGACGAAGAAGATCAGCGTCCCATGCGCGCCCATGCGCGGCTCTCCCAGCACGCGCTTGCCGAGGCCCTCGAACCAGGCCTTGGCGGCGTGGATATCGGGCACTTCGTAGCAGATGTGGTGCTGGCCCCCGAGGGGGTTCTTCTCCAGCCACTTGCCCACCGCCGAGTCCGGCGTGGTCGGCTGCAGCAGTTCGATCTGCGTGCCCTCGGTGCCGTTCTGTCCCGGCGTATTGACGAAACAGACGCGCACCTGCTGGCTTTCGAGCACGAACGGCTCGGTTACGTCAGTCGCGCCCATCACGTCCTTGTAGAACGCGATGGCAGCGTCGAGATCGGGCGTGGCGACGCCGATGTGGTTGAGACGGCCGAGCTTCATGCCAGTTATCCTACGTTCTCGATGACCATGGCGATGCCCTGCCCGCCACCAATGCACATGGTGACGAGGCCGTACTTTCCGCCGATGCGCTTCAACTCGTACATGGCCTTGATGGTCAGCATGGTTCCCGTCGCGCCGACGGGGTGACCGATCGAGACGCCCGAACCGTTGGGGTTCACCTTCGCCGGATCGAAGCCGAGCACCTTGGCGACGGCGGCCGCCTGCGCGGCGAAGGCCTCGTTGCTCTCGATCACGTCCATCTGGTCAAGGTTCAGCCCGGCGCGCTTAAGGGCGATCGGCACGGCCTTGATCGGACCTTCGCCCATGTATTCCGGCTCGACGCCCGCGTGCCCCCAGGCGACGATGCGCGCGAGCGGCTTCAGACCGCGCTTCTCGACTTCAGCACCGGTGGCGAGCACCACGGCGGCGGCTCCGTCATTGATGCCGCTGGCATTGCCCGCAGTGACCGTTCCGTCCTTCTTGAAGGCCGGGCGCATCTTGCCCAGCACTTCGACGGTGGTGTCCGCCTTCACATGTTCATCGGTGTCGAAGACGGTGACGCCCTTGCGGGTCTTCACCTCGACGGGCAGGATCTGGTCCTTGAAGCGGCCTTCGGCGATGGCATGCGCGGCGCGGGCGTGGCTGGTCGCGGCGAGCGCGTCCATATCCTCTCGGCTGACGCAGTGACGCTCCGCCACGTTCTCGGCAGTGATGCCCATGTGGTAGCCGCCGATGGCGTCCGACAGGCCGAGCGTCAGCGCGTCTTCCTGCGTGTTGGCGCCCATCTTCCTGCCCCAGCGCACGCCGTGGTCATGGTAGGGAATGTTGGACATGACTTCGGCGCCGCCCGCCAGCGTCACCGAGGCTTCGCCCAGCTTCATCATCTGTGCGGCCGAGACGATCGCCTGCACGCCCGACCCGCACAGGCGGTTCAGCGTCAGCGCCGGAGTGGCGAGCGGGATGCCGGCATTGATGCCGATCACGCGGGCCAGCATCTGGTCGCGCGCGCTGGTGGGCATGACCTGGCCGATGACCACATGCTCCACCGCGTCCGCCTCGATCCCGGCGCGGGCAAGCGCTTCGGTAGCGACGAGGCCGCCGAGGTCCGAAGGCATGAACGACTTCAGCGAACCGCCGAAATCGCCGACTGCCGTGCGCACGCCGCTGACGATGTAGACTTCTTCCATGACCTGACTTCCAATCCCTTATGCTTCGACCGGGCGCCGTATTCGGCCTTCGCATCCGGTCAGTGTACTCTCAAAAAGGCCACCTTTCAGCCCGACGGCCGCGCATCACAGCGGGATGTTGTCGTGCTTCTTCCAGGGATTCTCGAGTTCCTTGTTCCGCAGCTTGCGCAGGCCCAGCGCGATGCGGCGGCGGGTCGAGTGCGGATAGATGACCTCGTCGATGTAGCCCCGGCTTGCCGCCACGAAGGGATTGGCGAAGCGGTCCTCGTATTCCTTGGTCTTGGCGGCGATGCCGTCGGCGTCCTGGCCGCGGAAGATGATCTCCACCGCGCCCTTGGCGCCCATCACCGCGATTTCCGCAGTGGGCCAGGCGTAGTTGAGATCGCCGCGCAAGTGCTTGGAACTCATGACGTCGTAGGCGCCGCCATAGGCCTTGCGGGTGATGACGGTGATCTTGGGCACGGTCGCCTCGGCATAGGCGAACAGCAGCTTGGCGCCGTGCTTGATGATGCCGTTGTGCTCCTGGTCGGTGCCGGGCAGGAAGCCCGGAACGTCGACGAAGGTGACCAGCGGAATGCTGAAGGCATCGCAGAAGCGCACGAACCGCGCCGCCTTCTTCGACGAGTTGATGTCGAGCACGCCCGCCAGCACCATCGGCTGGTTGGCGACGATACCGACGGTCTTGCCCTCGACCCGGCCGAAACCGATGATGATGTTGCCCGCGTGGAGCGGCTGGAGCTCGAAGAACTCGCCCTCGTCCACCGTCTTGCGGATCACTTCGTGCATGTCGTACGGCTGGTTGGCCGAGGGCGGGATGATCGTGTCGAGGCTGGGTTCCAGACGATCCCATGCGTCGGCCGAGGGACGCTCCGGCACGCCGTCGCGGTTGGACGAAGGCAGGAAGTCGAAGAAATCGCGGGCCGCCAGCAGCGCCTCGATGTCGTTCTCCAGCGCGAGGTCGGACACCGAAGTCTTGCTGGAGTGCGTGATCGCGCCGCCCAGTTCTTCCTGCGTGACGACTTCGTTGGTGACGGTCTTCACCACTTCGGGGCCGGTGACGAACATGTACGAGCTGTCCTTCACCATGAAGATGAAGTCAGTCATCGCCGGCGAATATACCGCGCCGCCCGCGCAGGGGCCCATGATGAGCGAGAGCTGCGGCACCACGCCCGATGCCAGCACGTTGCGCTGGAACACGTCGGCATAGCCGCCGAGCGAGGCCACGCCTTCCTGAATGCGCGCGCCGCCGGAATCGTTGAGGCCGATGACCGGCGCGCCCACTTTCAGCGCGGCGTCCATCACCTTGCAGATCTTCTGCGCGTGGCGGGCCGAGAGCGAGCCGCCGAACACGGTGAAGTCCTGGCTGAACACGTAGACGAGGCGGCCGTTGATGGTGCCCGAGCCGGTAACTACGCCGTCGCCGGGGATCTTCTGGTCCTGCATGCCGAAGTCGACGCAGTCATGTTCGACGTAAAGGTCCATCTCCTCAAAGCTGCCTTCGTCGAGCAGCACGTCGAGGCGTTCGCGCGCGGTCAGCTTGCCCTTGGCGTGCTGTGCGTCGATGCGCTTCTGACCACCACCCAGCTTTGCGGCGGAGCGGCGCTTCTCCATTTCGGCGATATTTGCGGACATCCGGATTCCCTTGCCTCGGCGCATGCAGCGTCAATTGCTGCATCCGCGTAAGACGCCGGGAGCGGTCAGGTCAACTGTTTTTAATCGCCCGGTTAAACTTATCCGGGATGGGTCTGCGATCTATCCGTCAGGCGATATGACCGAACCCGCCCACCCGTCATTGCGAGCGCAGCGAAGCAACCCAGGGCGGCGTAATGCTACCGTGGATTGCTTCGCTGCGCTGGCAATGACGAAAGAGGTTTTCGCCCCCTACTTCATCAGCACCAGTTCTTCCGACATCGTCGGGTGAACGGCCACGGTGGCGTCGAAATCGGCCTTGGTCAGCCCCGCCTTCACTGCGATCGCCGCGACCTGGATCAGTTCCGGCGTGTCCGCGCCGATCATGTGGATGCCCAGAACCTTGTCCGTCTCGGCATGGCAGACCATCTTGTAGAGCGAGCGCTCGTTGCGCTGCGCCAGCACGTTCTTCATCGAGCGGAAGTCGCTGGAGTAGACCTTGCAGGTGCCGAACTGCTCGGTCGCCTGCGCTTCGGTCAGGCCCACCCCCGCGAGCGGCGGATGGCTGAACACCGCCGAGGCAATGCACGAATAGTCCACGCTGGCCTCCTTGCCGCCGAACACGCGGTCGGCGAAGGCTTGTCCCTCGCGGATGGCGACGGGGGTGAGCTGCACGCGGTCGGTCACGTCGCCCACGGCATAGATGCTCGGCACGCTGGTGCGCGCGTTCTCGTCCACCGCGATGGCGCCCTTTGCGTTCAGCTTCACGCCGACGTCTTCGAGGCCGAGGCCTTCGATATTGGGCACGCGGCCGGTCGCGAACAGGACGAGGTCGACTTCGATCGGCTCGTGATTGCTCATGTGGACGACCAGCGAACCGTCCTCCTGCTTCACGATCTTCTCGAAGTTCGCGTTGAAGCGGAACTCCATGCCCTTCGCCAGCGAGATCTGGAGCAGGCGGTCGCGCACGCTCTCGTCATACCCCCGCAGGATCTGGTCCGAGCGGTTGATGAGCGTCACATGGGCGCCGAACTGGTGGAAGATGCCCGCGAACTCGTTGGCGATATAGCCCGCGCCCGCGATCAGCACGCGCTTGGGAATCGCGTCGAGATGGAACGCTTCGTTGGAGGTGATGCCATGCGTATGACCCGGGCATTCCGGCACCTGCGGCCGCGCGCCGGTGGCGATCAGGATATGCTTCGCGGTCTTCTTCTCGCCGTTCGCCAGCGTAATTTCGTGCGGGCCGGTGATCGTCGCGCGCTGGTGGAATATCTCGACCTTGTTGTTGTCGAGCGTCTGCGTGTAGAGGCCGTTGAGGCGATCGACGTCGCCCAGCACGTTATCGCGCAGGGTCTTCCAGTCGAACTTGGGCTCGCCCACGTCCCAGCCGAAGTGGCGCGCGTCTTCGAGGTCTTCGGCGAAGTGCGCGGCGTAGACGAGCATCTTCTTGGGCACGCAGCCCCGGATCACGCACGTGCCGCCGACCCGGTACTCCTCCGCCACCGCCACGCGCGCGCCGTAGGCAGCCGACACGCGGCTTGCGCGCACGCCGCCCGAACCGGCGCCGATGGTGAAGAGGTCGTAGTCGTAATCGGCGTCTTGTGCGGGCATGCGATGAAGCTCCTTTGGTCGCGGGGCATATGGGACATGGGCTGGGTGATTGCCAGCACGCTCGGCGCGGATTTCCATCCGGCGCTCAAGAATTTCTTCCTGCCGCTTTGACCTCGGAACGCATTGTCAACTTTATCAGTTGAGTTTACATTCGAGCCCATAGCACAAGGGAGATCGCCGATGCCCCGTTCTCTTCAAAGTCGTTCGCCCCGGAGCGAATCCGAAAAGCAGGAACCGCTGATCCTTCTCGTCCCCGGCCTCGACGGCAGCGGACCGCGCCACTGGCAGCGGCGCTGGGCGGAAGAGTTCGACAATGCCCAGCTGGTGGAGCTGGGCACCTGGGACAACCCCCACCGCAACACCTGGATCAACCGTTTGAACCTGGCCGTGCACCGTGCGGGACGGCCCGTGGTGATCGTGGCGCACAGCCTCGGCTGCATCCTGACGGCATGGTGGTCGAAGTTCGAGCAGCCGAGCTGGTCGGCCCCGGTGATCGGCGCGATGCTGGTGGCGCCGCCCGAAGTCGATTTTTTCCCGCGCGACGAACGGGTGACCGGCTTCGCGCCGACGCCCGCCGATGCGCTGCCCTTCCCCTCGCTGCTGGTGGCTAGCCACAACGATCCGTGGATGGGGTTCGAGACCTCGAAAAGCCTCGCGCGGCGCTGGGGCAGCACGTTCGTCGACGCCGGGAACAGCGGGCATATCAATGCAGATTCCGGCCTCGGCAGCTGGGAGGACGGCAAGCGCCTGCTCTCGCAATTGATCGAGATCGGCGCATCCTCGCCGGGATCCACCCTGCCTGCTCATGCCGATTGGGCAGAGGGCCTCGAACACCGCGCCTGACGGCGCGTCATCCTACCCTTGCAGGGCGCCGGGGCGACCTAACGGTCGTCCCGGCGTATTATTTTCAGGCGATGCCCGCCAGCGCCAGCAGTGCGGTGGTCGAAGGATCGAACTCCACGCCGCCCTGCTCGATCTGCTTGGCGATCTCCTTGCCGAGTTCCACGCCGAACTGGTCGAACGGGTTGATCCCCAGCAACACTGCGTTGGCGAACGTGCGGTGTTCATGGAACGCCACCAGCGCGCCGAAGGTCGCGGGCGTCAGGTCATCCACCAGCATCGTCGCCGAGGGACGGTCGCCCGGATAGGCGCGCGCCGGATCGTCGCTGTGCTTGCCCGCCATCAGCGCGGCACCCTGCGCGAAGCAGTTCGACAGCAGGATGCGGTGGTGATCGAAGGCAAGGTCGTGCCCGGGCGCGATCGAGGCGATGAAGTCCACCGGCACGAGGTTGGTGCCCTGATGAAGCAGCTGGAATACCGCATGCTGCGCATCGGTGCCCACCCCGCCCCAGGTGATCGGCGCGGTGGGGCCGTCTATCGGCTTGCCGTCGAAGGTCACGCGCTTGCCGTTGGATTCCATCTCCAGCTGCTGGAGATAGTCGGGCAGCAGCGCCATGCGCTCGTCATAGGCGAAGACCGCGCGGGTCTGGCAGCCGCGCAGGCGGGTGTAGTACTGGTCGGCGAAAGCGGCGCGCAAGGGCAGGTTCGCAAGGCCGTCCGTATCGCGGAAGTGCACGTCCATCGCCGCCGCCCCGTCGAGGAACTCGGCAAAGTCCGGCCAGCCCAGCGCCATGGCGACGGGGAAGCCGATCGACGACCACAGCGAGTAACGCCCGCCCACGCTCTCGGAGAAGGGCAGGATGCGGGTTTCGTCCACGCCCCATTCCATCGCCTTTTCCGGCGCCGCGGTCAGCGCGACGACGCGGCCATAGGGATCTTCGACACCGTTTTCGCGCAGCCAGATCAGCACGCTGTCGGCGTTGGTCATCGTCTCGATGGTGGTGAAGGTCTTGGACGCGACCGCCAGCATCGTGGTGGCCGGATCGCACTTGGCAAAGGCCTGCTCCAGCGCGCAACCGTCGATGTTGGAGACGACGTGCACGTCCACCATCGCGCCTTCGCGCGCCAGCGCGTCGATAGCAAGCGCCGGACCGAGCGCCGAACCGCCGATGCCGACATGGATCAGGTGCTTCACCTCGCCCATGGCGCCGCGGTGGATGGCCTCGACGATGGCGGCCATGCGGTGATGGTTCTCGGCCGCGGTCTGGACGCTCTCGTCCTTGCCGACGCCGCGCTGGGCGGTGTGCTCGGCGGCGCGGCCTTCGGTCGGGTTGACGATCTCGCCCGCGAACAGCGCCGCGCGGCGGCCCGCGAAGTCCTGCGCCTGCGCCAGTTCCTCGAAGGCGGCGACGTGCGCGGCGTCGAGGTGGGTCTTCGACCAGTCGAACAGGATTCCGGTGGAGTTCTCCTCCTCACCCAGTTCGAAGCGCGTCGCGAAAGCATCCAGACGGCCGGAATCGGCATCGAAAAGCTGCTTCAAGGTGGGTTTGTCGAGGCCCTGCAGCTTGTTCCATACCGCTTCGCTCATACAACGCATCTCCTGGTAAGCATTCGGTGCGCCTTATGCGTTCCGCAATTGCGAAATCCAAGCCCGAGTTGTGCAATTATCGGCCAGTACCTCACGTTGGTCGGGATCGCTCTTGACGGAAGCACGTGGCCATGGGCAAGGGTTTGCCCATGAGCGACACCCATAGCGCGACAAAGATCGAAGCCGGCCAGGCACCCGCCGGAGCCCCTGATGCCAAGCCCCAGAAGGACGAGAACTTCTTCTCCTTCCTGTTCTGGCTGGTGCTGGGCGTGGTGGTGCTGCGCAGCTTCATCATCTCGCCGTTCAACATCCCCAGCGAGTCGATGCTGCCCCGGCTGCTGACCGGCGACTATCTGTTCGCCACCAAGTGGTCCTACGGCTTCTCGAAGTATTCGCTGCCCTTCAGCGTGCCGCTGATCCCGGGCCGCATTCTCGCCAGCCAGCCCGAGCGCGGCGACGTCGTCATCTTCAAGGCCCCGCCAGACAACGACGTCGATTACATCAAGCGCGTCATCGGCCTGCCCGGCGACGAGATCCAGATGAAGGGCGGCCAGCTCTGGATCAACGGCAAGTCGGTGCCCAAGGTGAAAGTCCCTAACTTCACCGTGCCCGTCAGCCCCAACACCGACTGCGGCCCCGGCTTCGAGACCACGGACAACGGCAAGGACGTCTGCTCCTACCCACAGTTCAGAGAGACCCTGCCGAACGGCAAGAGCTACACCGTGCTCGACATGGGGCCGACCCCGCAGGACGACACCGGCGTCTTCGTGGTGCCCGAAGGCCACCTGTTCCTGATGGGCGACAACCGCGACAACTCGATGGACAGCCGTTTCCCGGCGGTCGAGGGCGGCGGCGTCGGCATGGTCCCGCAGGAGAACCTCGTCGGCAAGGCGGCGGTCATGATGTTCTCGACCGACGGTTCGGCCGAATGGATCAAGCCCTGGACATGGTTCACCGCCGCGCGCTGGAGCCGCATCGGGAGCGTGATCTGAGTGCTTGAAGCAAATACCCGCGCCTTTCTGATCAAGCATTCCGGCCAGGAGCCGCTCGACGAAGCGCTCTGGCAAGCGGCCCTGACGCACGGCTCCACCGGCGAGAAACGCAATTACGAACGGCTGGAGTTCCTGGGTGACCGGGTACTCGGCCTCTCGGTGGCCGAATGGCTCTACCGGGGCAGCGACGAGGCGGAAGGCCGCCTGTCGCAGCGCCTCAACGCGCTCGTCAGCCGCGCCACTTGCGCCACGATCGCCCGCGACATCGGCCTCGGCCCGCACATGCGCCTCGGCAAGCAGGCGCGCGACGACGGCGGGCAGGATTCGGAGAACATCCTGGGCGACGTGATGGAGGCGATCATCGGCGCCTGCTTCACCGAGCGCGGTTTCGAAGCGGCACGCGATATGGTACTCGGCCTTTGGGCGGATACGCTCCAGGGCAAGACCGGCAAGCGCAAGCATCCCAAGTCCGCGCTGCAGGAATGGACCGCAGGCAACCGCCGCAGGATGCCCGAATACAAGTTGATCGAGCGTTCAGGTCCGGATCACGCCGCGCGCTTCACGGTCGAAGTGTCGGTCCACAACGTCGGTTCGGCACAGGCCACGGCCCATTCCAAGCAGGACGCCGAGACCGGCGCCGCAGAAGAGTTCATGAGGAAATTCGGATGACCCAGCACTGCGGTCTCGTCGCCGTCATCGGCGCCCCCAACGCGGGCAAGTCCACGCTCGTCAACGCGCTCGTCGGGCAGAAGGTGGCGATCACCTCGGCCAAAGCGCAGACCACCCGCGCCCGCCTGCTCGGCATCGCGCTCGAGGGCGAGGCGCAGATCATCCTCGCCGACACCCCCGGCATCTTCGCGCCGCGCCGCCGCCTCGATCGCGCGATGGTCGCCGCCGCGTGGGAAGGCGCGCAGGAAGCCGACGCGATCCTGCTGATCGTCGATGCGGTGAAGCTGCGCCGCCACGAACTGATGCCGCTGCTCGAAACGCTGAAGGACCGCACCGAACGCAAGGTGCTGGTGCTCAACAAGGTCGATGCAAGCGCCAAGGAAAAGCTGCTGGTGCTAGCGCAGGAATTCACCGCAGAAGTGCAGTTCGACGAGGTGTTCTTCGTCTCCGCCCTCAGCGGTGACGGCGTGCCGCAGCTCAAGACCTGGCTCGCCGGGCAGATGTCCGAAGGGCCCTGGCACTATCCCGAGGACCAGGTTTCCGACGCCAGCGAGCGCCTGCTCGCCTGCGAGATCACGCGCGAACAGCTCTACCGCCAGCTCCACGAGGAACTGCCCTACGACGCCGCCGTGCGTCCTGAGGCCTATACCCCGCGCAAGGACGGCTCGGTGGAAATCCGCCAGCAGATCGTGGTCACCCGCGACAACCAGCGCGCCATCGTGCTGGGCAAGGGCGGCTCGAAGATCAAGGCGATCGGCGAGGCCGCGCGCAAGGAACTGAGCGAAGTGCTTGGCCAGAAAGTCCACCTCTTCCTCCATGTGAAGGTCGAGGAGAACTGGGCCGAAACCAAGGACATCTACGAGGAAATCGGACTCGACTGGGTGAAATGATGAAGGCCGCATTCTCGACCCTCACTGCCACCGCATTTCTGCTGTGCGGCTGCGCCACGCCTTACATGAAGGCCGTGGCCGCCGAGAAGGCGCAGGTCACCCTGGTGGAAGAGAACCTGGCCGGGCAACGCTACGTCGCCATCGGCTCGTCGTTCGCTGCGGGACCGCAGTTGCCGCCGGTCAAGCCAAGCTGGCCCGCACGCTGCGGTCAGAGCTTCAACAACTACCCGACGCTGCTCGCCGAGCGCTTCGGCATGGTGCTGATCGACCGTTCCTGCTCGGGCGCGGTGACCGACAACGTGCTCGGCCCCTGGGGCGAAGTGCCGCCGCAGATCAACAGCGTCACGCCCGACACCCGGCTGGTTACGATCACCATCGGCGGCAACGACCTGTCGTACATCGGCAACCTGTTCTCGGCGACTTGCGCCTTCAACGCGAAGATCATCGCCGCCTCGGGCGCCAAGACCAAGGCCTGCGGCCCGGTCCGCATCCCCACCGAGACCGACTACGTCCGCGACGAGGCGCAGCTCAACGAGATCGCCCGCCGCATCAAGGCGACCGCCCCGCAGGCGCGCATCGTCTTCGTCCAGTACCTGACCCCCGTGCCGCCGCCGGGCAAGCTCTGCGCCGACACCCCGGTCAGCGAGACCGACGCCGCGATCGTGCGCGAGATCGGCCGCCGCCTTGCCGAGATCACCGGCCGCGTGGCGCAGGCGCACGGCACCATCGTCGTCGAGATGAACCAGTCCTCGGCCACCCACACCCCTTGCGACAAGGAGCCGTGGATGATCGGCTCGCCGCAGGGCTACGACGGGCGGCAGGGCCTGCAGTGGCACCTCAACAAGGCCGGGATGCAGGCGACGGCGGACGGCATTTCGTCATGGCTCATCAAGGCGGGCGTAAGGCCGGTGAAGCCTTCGGTGACGGTCGAGCCCGGCCTCAATCCTCCGGGACCGGCGCCGACGAAGCCTGCCCCCGGGCAGCCGATCCCCGCCGTTCCGGTGCCGGGACCAACCGCCGCCCCAACGGCCAAGCCTGCGCCGGCGCCGACGGCCAAACCGTCGAACGAGACGAAGAAGCGCTCGTAACGCCGCGGAAGTCTGGCGACGGCGCGATCCGCCGTCGCATTCCTGCAATCAAAACGCCTTAAGCGCCCTTTCCCAACAACTGCCGTTCCCCCCGCGGCCGGAACGAGGAAAGGGTCGCCCATGGTCGCGCGGAGTGCCGCCGCGGCGCAACGGAATGTTCCGATTGCCGTTCGCCGTCCTATCGGCGCCCGGCTTCGGTTGGGTTCGCTCGCGCTGTACCTGCCGATCGCCTTCGCATTGCGACTGCTGATGCTGGGCAAGCCCGCATTCCAGTCGGACGAGCAGTTCTACCTCCTCGTCGGGCAGCGCATGGCGCAGGGCGCCCTTCCCTACGTCGACATCTGGGATCGCAAGCCCTGGGGCCTGTTCGCGCTCTATCGCGCCGTTTACGCCCTGCCGTTCGATCCGGTCTTGACTTATCAGTTGCTCGGCCTTGCCTGCTCGGTGCTCACCGCGCTGGTCATCGAGCGCATCGCCCGCCGCATCGCTCCGCCCCGCGCAGCGCAGTGGGCGGGGCTGGTCTATCTGCTTTGGCAGCCGGTGTTCAACGTGGCGCTTGGCCAGTCGCCGGTGTTCTACAACCTGCCTGTCGCCCTTGCCGCGCTGATCGTCGTCGATGTGCGAACGCGGGCGCACGATCCCTTGCTTGCCCGCCGCGGCCTGGAGGCGATGCTGCTGTTCGGGCTTGCGATGCAGATCAAGTACACGGCGGTCTTCGAAGGCGCTGCCTTTGGCCTGATGCTGCTGGGACGCGGCTGGGCGGACGGCTGGCCGCCCCGGAGACTGGTCCTGGCGGGCGCTGGATGGATCGCGGGGGCGCTAGCTCCGACTGCGGCGGTCTGGACAGGCTATGCATGGCTCGGCCACGGCGATGCCTTCGTGCAAGCCAATTTTACCTCGATCCTGGGCCGCACGACGGACATGGCCGATGCCTTCGGTCGGCTCGCCAAGGAATGCCTGGCGCTAATCCCCTTCGCGCTCGCCCTGCTTCTGGCGCCCCATCGCCTGCGCCCCGTTCGCGGAGAGCGTCCGGCCGCCCTGCCGTCCCTGCGCATTTGGGCGCTGGCGAGCATCGGCGGGTTCCTGGTTTTCGGCACTTGGTACGACCACTATCTCGGCCCCGTGCTGGTGCCGCTGAGCGTGCTTGCCGCCCCGGCCCTCGCACGTAGCCGCCCGGGAGAGCGCTGGTACGGCCAACTGCTACTTGGGCTCGGTGCGATCGGTGCCGTCGCGGCGCCCGCCCTGCAGGTCCGCGAAAGAGGCGATGCCACGCAATTCGCTAGCATGACACACGCGATCACGCGCGAACTGCACGGCCGCTGCCTTTACGTCTTCGAGGGCGACAGCGCGCTCTACCGCACCACCAACGCCTGCATTCCAACGCGATTTGCCTACCCAAGCCACCTCAATGCGATGAATGAAGCGGGCGCGCTGAACATCGACCCGGTGAGCGAAGTACGCCGCATCATGGCCAGCCGCCCCGGCGTGGTGGTGATCGGGCTGTCGAAGCGTCCGAACCGCGCCAACGACAAGACGCGCGACATCGTCATGAAAGCGCTGCGCAGCGATTACCAAACTTATGCGCAGGCCAGCCTAGGCACCCGCCGGTTCGCGCTGTGGCGGCTGAAATGACGCCGCCCCGGAACTGATCCGGGGCAGGAGACCGTCACCGCGCCTTGGCGATGTTCATGCCATGCTGGCGCGCCGCATCCTTGGTCGATTCCTCGGTTCGGTTGAGGGCCTTGGCAATTTCCTTGAGGCCCTTGCCCTTGCCCGCGAGGGTCTGCAGCTTCTGCAGTTCCTCGGGCTTCCAGGGCTGCTTGTGCTTGGCAACCTTGTCGCTCATGCTTCGACATCCCACGGTGCGGCGCTGTCCTCGGAATCTGCGGCCGCCTTCTTCTTTGGCGCTGCTTTCTTAGCCGGGGCCTTCTTTGCCGCCGGCTTCTTGGCGCCATCCGTCTTGGCAGCAGCCTTCTTGGGCGCCGCCTTCTTGGCTGGCGCCTTCTTCTTTCCCTTGGCCGGCCCCTTGGCCGCCTTCTCGTCGATCAGCACGACGGCCTGCTCGGCGGTGAGGTCCTCCGGCTTCTGGTCGCGCGGGAGGGTGGCGTTGGTGGTGCCGTCGGTGACGTAAGGACCATAGCGGCCCGCCATAACCTTGATCTCGCCGCCGCTGGTTGGATGCGCGCCCAGCAGCTTGAGCGGTTCCGCCTTGGTGCGCGAGGCCGCGCCGCCGCGATTGGCGGCGTCAGCCAGCATCGAGACCGCGGCGTTCATGCCGGTGTCGAACACTTCCGCCGTCGAACGCAGCCGTGCATACTTGCCGTCATGCGCGAGGTACGGGCCGTAACGCCCGATGCTGGCAGTGATATCCTTGCCCGTCTCCGGGTGCGGACCCACGGTGCGCGGCAGGCTGAGCAGCTTGATGCCCCATTCCAGCGTCAGTTCGTCGATATCCTTGGGGATCGAGGCACGCTTGGCCTCCTTGCCCTCGCCCAACTGGATATAAGGACCGAAGCGCCCGGTACGGCGCATGATCTCCATGCCGGTCTCCGGGTCCTTGCCCAGCCCTTCGTCATCGCCGCCTTCGGCGTTGCCTCCGGGCTGCGCGAACTTGCGGGTGAACTTGCACTCCGGATAGTTCGAGCACGCCACGAACGCGCCGTAACGACCGCCGCGCAGGGACAGGCGCCCCTCGCCGCACTTGGGGCAGACACGCGGATCAGTGCCGTCCGCCTTGGGCGGGAACAGGTAATCGGAGAGGAATTCGTCCAGCGCCTCGGTCACTTCCGAGGGCTTCTTCTCCATCACCTCGTCGGACTTGGGCTTGAAGTCGCGCCAGAACGCTTCGAGCAGCGCCTTCCATTCCTGGCGTCCGCCCGAAACGTCGTCGAGTTCGTCCTCCATGCCCGCCGTGAATTCATAAGCCACGTAGCGGGGGAAGAAGCGTTCGAGGAACGAGGTGAGAAGTCGCCCCGTCTCCTCTGCGAAGAAACGGTTCTTCTCGGTCCGCACGTAAGCGCGGTCCTTGATGACCTGGATCGTCGCGGCATATGTCGAAGGACGCCCGATGCCCAGTTCCTCCAGCCGCTTCACAAGACTGGCTTCCGAGAAGCGTGGCGGCGGCTGGGTGAAGTGCTGCTCGGCGGTCACGTCCTTCTTGGCCGGCATGTCGCCCGCCTTCATGAAGGGCAGCAGGCCTGCCTCGTCGTCATCGTCGGCCTTGTTGTCGCGGCCTTCCTCGTAGACGGCAAGGAAGCCCGGGAATTTCACCACGGTGCCGGTGGCGCGCAGTTCGTTGCGGCCAGTTCCGTCGCGCAGGGTTACGGTGGTACGCTCAAGCTGGGCCGAAGCCATCTGGCTGGCCATCGCGCGCTTGAAGATCAGATCGTACAGGCGCGCCTCGTCCCCTGAACCGAAGCGGTCCTTGGTGAACTCGGTGGGACGGATCGCCTCGTGCGCTTCCTGCGCGTTCTTGGCCTTGGTCTCGTAGTGGCGCGGCTTTTCGGGAACGAAGTGGCCAGAGAAGCGCTCGGCGATGGCGGCGCGGGCGGCCGAGATCGCACTCGGGTCCATCTGCACGCCATCGGTACGCATGTAGGTGATCGCACCCGCTTCATAGAGCGTCTGCGCCACGCGCATCGTCTGGCTGGCCGAGAAGCCCAGCTTGCGTGCGGCCTCCTGCTGCAAGGTCGAGGTGGTGAACGGCGGCTGCGGGTTGCGGCGATGCGGCTTGGTCTCGACGCCCTCGACCTTGAAGGCGCCCTGCTCCACCGCGGTCTTGGCCCGCATGGCGATGCCCTCTTCGCCCAGGCTGAGGCGATCGAGCTTCTGGCCCTCGAACGTCACCAGCTTGGCGGTGAAGTCGGTCCCGTCATGCGCCATCTGCGCGGCAACGGACCAGTACTCCTGCGGCGTGAACGCCTCGATCTCGCGCTCGCGATCGACGATCAGGCGCAGTGCCACCGACTGCACGCGGCCCGCCGACTTGGCGCCGGGCAGCTTGCGCCACAGAACCGGCGAAAGCGTGAAGCCGAACAAGTAGTCCAGCGCACGGCGGGCGAGGTAAGCGTCGATCAGGTCCTGATCCAGCTCGCGCGGCTGGGTCATCGCCTTGGTGACGGTTTCCTTGGTGATCGCGTTGAAAGTGACGCGCTGCACGTCCTTGGGCAGCGCCTTTCGCTTGGCCAGCAGTTCGCGCACGTGCCACGAGATCGCCTCGCCCTCGCGATCAGGGTCGGTCGCGAGGATCAGGCGGTCGGCGGTCTTGGCCGCATCGGTGATCGCCTTCACCTGGCGCTGCTTGTCGCCGTAGAGTTCCCAGTCCATCGCGAACTCCTCGTCCGGGCGGACGGAGCCGTCCTTGGGCGGCAGGTCGCGAACGTGGCCGTAGCTGGCGAGGACCTTGTAGTCCTTGCCCAGGTACTTCTCGATGGTCTTGGCCTTGGCGGGCGATTCTACGATGACTAACTGCATTTCAGACTTTCTTACTGCCCCTCACGTGCACGTACGCACACATGTGTATGCGCATAGGGTGGGAAGGCTTGGGGGCATTCGTCAAGCCTTGTGCGTCTTACGCCCTGCATTCAGGCGAAGACGTTGTCGAGGTCACTGGCCTCGGTTCTTGACAATCGGAAGGCAGCGACTGCCACCAGCGAGGCGACGATGCCATAGAATGCCGCGAAAAGGTTCGGCGTCACAGCCGCCGCAAAAGGCGGCAGTTGGGCAAACTGTTCCTGCCCAAATTCAAGCGCCACCAAAGCAGAGCCGAGAATCGCGGCATTGATCGCGTAGGCGACGGCGATGGGGAGCCAGCATTGCGCGGTGGCGCTCCAACTCGACGACAGCGATTCCTGCGAGCGGTTATCCTCGACGATGATGAAGGCGGGAACGAGCGACCAGCGCGCCATGAGGAACAGCCCCGGCAGCACCAGCAACAGAAAACCGAACATGATGCCGAGGCCAGACAGCAGTTGCGCCACGAACAGCGAGCCAAGCCGCCATCTCTCGCCCCAATGCCCCAGTAGACGTTGCAGCACAGCGTAATCGAAAATCAGCCCGACCACGCCGCCGATGAATATCGAAGCCGTTGGTGAAACCATGTCCGAGGCAGTGTAGGTCGCCACTTGCAGGATGCCGACCAGTCCCAGGAACGGCAGGTGTTGTCTTGCAACGAAACCCATTTCGCCTAGCAGGTCGCCAACGCTGAAACGTGAATTCACTCCATTCCCCCCTTACCCCAGACTGACCCGTCCGCCTGCATGGCGCACCAGTTTCCCCGCCAGTTCCAATTCGACCAGGGCCAGTTGTACGGCGGACGCGGCAGCCCCCGATTGACGGATCAGTTCATCCACCCCGACCGGGGCCGTCGTCAGCAGCCCCGCGACATCGGCGGGCTCGCCCGATTGCGCGATCGACATCTCCTCAGCCCAGTGACGAGGCGGTTCGCGCAGGCTCGTCGGCGCTATGCCCGAAAAGTCGGTCAGTTCCTCAATCACGTCCTGCGCGCCCTGCACCAGCGTCGCGCCGTCCCGGATAAGCTGGTTGCAGCCGTGCGATCGGGCATCGAGCGGCGATCCGGGAATTGCCATGACCTGCCGCCCCATTTCGCCCGCCAAACGGGCAGTAATGAGTGAGCCGGACCTTGGCGCGGCCTCGACCACCACGGTCCCCAGGCACAGCCCGGCGATGATCCGGTTTCGCGCAGGAAAATGGCGGGCGAGCGGCTCTGCCCGGGGCGGCTGCTCCGCCAGCAGCAGGCCGCGTGTGGCGACATTTTCCTGCAAGGCTCCATGTTCCGGCGGGTACGTGATGTCGATGCCACTGGCGATGACGCCGACCGTCGCTCCGTCCGTCGCGAGCGCCCCCTGATGTGCAGCGCCGTCTATGCCTCGGGCAAGGCCCGAAACCACCGTCCAGCCTTGGGCCGCCAGTTCGTGGGCGAACTCCCGTGCCAGCCGGATCGCCGCCGCCGATGCATTGCGGGCACCGACCATAGCGACGCAAGGTCGCGCCAGCACCGAGAGGTCGCCGCGCCATGTCAGGATCGGCGGCGCGCCTTCCGACTCGGCCAGCAGGCGCGGATAATCCGGCGAGTCGTGAAAAAGATACCGCGCGCCTGCCTTACGGGTCGCAGCGATCTCGTCGTGGATGCGATGCTCGGAAGCAGGTTTGTAAGGGCGACCCGAACGACCCGCGACTTCGGGCAAAGCCGCGATCGCGCTCACTGCGTCGCCGAAACGGGCGAGCAGGTGGAGGTAGGTGACCGGGCCGACATTCGGCGAACGCAACAGGCGGATGCGGGCGAAGGCTTCGTCCTGCGAAAGACCGCCCGGTGCGCTCACTTCTTCTTGCCGCCCCCGATGCGCGGTTCGGTCCCGGCGCGCAGGCGGGCGATGTTTTCACGGTGCTGGAACAGCACGAGCGCCGCGATCACCGTCAGCACCAGCCCCGCCTGCGGATACCCCAATACAAAAGCCGCGAGCGGAGCGACGATAGCGGCCGTCATCCCGGAAACCGAGGAGATGCGCACCGTCGCCAGCAGCCCGATCCAGGTCACCGCGTAAGCCAGCCCGACCGGCCAGGCGAGCCCGAAGGCGACGCCCGCCGTGGTTGCGACGCCCTTGCCGCCCTTGAACCGCAGCCAGACCGGGAAGCAATGACCAAGAAATGCGCCGAGAGCCGCCAGCGGCGCCCACTCCGGCCAGACATGCGCGGCGATCAGCACCGCCGCCAGCCCCTTGAGCAGGTCCAGCAGCAGCGTCGCGGCAGCCAGGCCCTTGCGCCCGGTCCGCAGCACATTGGTCGCGCCGATGTTGCCCGATCCGATCGAGCGCAGATCGCCTGCGCCGGTAGCCCGGGTCAAAATGAGGCCGAACGGCACGGAGCCGAGCAGATAGCCGAGTACGAGGGGGAGAATCCAAACCATGCGACGCGCCTTAGCGCCCTATCGCGCTTTGCAGAAGACAGGTTGCAGCATTCGGCGTTGCCCGAACAGGCTCCGCGCGGTTAACAGGTGGCAAGGTCCAGGGATTGATAATGGCTTCCGATACACAGAGCGTGCCGCAAGGGGCCGCCACCAGGCTTGCAGGTATCGATGCCACGGCCCCGATCCTGCTCTTCGATTCGGGCGTGGGCGGGCTGACCGTGCTGGAGGAAGTGCGCAAGGCCCTGCCCGATGCACCGATCATCTATGCGGCCGACACCGCCGGGCTGCCCTACGGCACCAAGACCGAGGCGCAGATCGCCGCGCGGGTCGCGGGCCTGCTCGGCCGCATGACCGAGCGGCTGCGCCCGCGCCTCGTCTGCATCGCCTGCAACACCGCCTCGACCATCGCGCTGGGCATGGTGCGCGAAGTGCTCGAAGTGCCGATCGTCGGCACCGTGCCCGCCATCAAGCCTGCCGCCGCGATGACGAAGACCGGCGTAATCGGCCTGCTTGGCACCGAAGCGACGATCCGGCAGGCCTACGTCGATCGGCTCGAGCACGAATTCGCCGCCGACAAGCGCCTGCTCCGCTATGGTGCGCCGGGCCTCGTCGAGGCGGCGGAAGCCAAGTTGCGCGGCGAGCCGGTCGATCCCGCACTCATTCGCCACGCCGCCGAGGCGCTTCGTGCGCAGCCCTATGGCGCGCGCATCGACACCGTCGTTTTGGCCTGCACCCATTTCCCGTTGGTCGAAGCCGAACTCGCCGAAGCGTTCGGCCCCGACGTACGCTTCGTCCATGGCGCGCAGGGCATCGCGCGGCAAGTCGCGCGTCTCACCGCGGGACAGGAATATTCTCGCCAAGGCCCGGACCTCGCGCTATTCACCGGGCAGGGAGAATTGCCCGGTGCCTATGCCGAGAAGCTGGCGCACTACGGGCTCATGAGGATCGAGAGGTTTTGACGCGACGGCTCAATTTATGGTTGTTGTCGGTACTGCTCATCATTGCCATTCCCTACTACTGGTTCCTGGCCGACGCCGGGGTCGGACCCGGGAAAGGTGAACCGAAAGCGAAGCCACTGACGATCGGTTCCTTGCGGGCACTGGCGGAAGAGGGCGACGGCCAGCGACCGATCGAACTCCGCGTCGAAACGGTCGGCATGCGGATGACTTCGCGCAATATGCTCATGGCGGGCGGCGGACTGCGCCAGATCGCCAACGTAATCCGCGCCTATGAGCTTATCGTGCCGGGCAGCGAGCCGATCGTAATCGATGCCGGGATCACCCGACCAGCCGCGAAAGAGCACGAACTGGAAATTTATGACGGCGCGGCCCAAGCTCGCATCCAGCACGCGCTTTCCAAGGCCGCACATGTCGTCCTGCTGGCCGACAAGCCGACACATAATGGTGGTCACCCAACCGGAACCCGGCGCGCCGAGAATGAACTCCAGGCATCCGGCGATGCGCCCTACACCCTCGCTCCCGGAGTCGTTGTGATTCCGGCCAGCAGCGTCGCTCCCGAAGCGAAAATGGTCTATGTCCGGCTGGCCGACGACCGCGAATACCTTTTCACGGGTGACATCGCCAAGCTCGCGATCAACTGGAAGGAACAGCGCCTTCCTGCCCGGATCGCGACACGGGGAGAAATCGCCTCATTCCGCAGCGAAACGATGTCCTGGTTGATGACGATCAATGCATTGCACCGCGCCGCGCCGCAGATGACGATCGTTGCGGGGCACGAGCCTTCCAAAATCCCGTTTTCCGCAGGCACGTTTTCCGATTAGCCCTTAGGTACAAGCGACTGGCAATGAGAGACGCGATAAGCTATTGGCCGCAGCAAATGCAGTCCGGGCAACGGACGCAACGCTTTGGGCAGGCGCCGGAACAGGCAAGGCAGGACAAAGTCGACACCGTGAACTACGAGCACATTTTCGACCAGGCGATCGAGCGCCTTCACTCCGAAGGGCGCTACCGCGTCTTCATCGACATCCTGCGCAACAAGGGCGCCTATCCGAACGCGCGGTGCTTCGCCGGCCACAACGGGCCGAAGCCGATCACCGTGTGGTGCTCCAACGACTATCTCGCCATGGGCCAGCACCCCAAGGTGATCGAGGCCATGGAAGAGGCTCTGCACGACGTCGGCGCCGGCTCCGGCGGCACCCGCAATATCGGCGGTAACACGCATTACCATATCGACCTCGAGGCCGAACTGGCCGACCTGCACGGCAAGCAGGGCGCGCTGCTGTTCACTTCGGGCTATGTCTCGAACGACGCCACGCTCTCGACGCTGGCCAAGCTGCTGCCCGGCTGCGTGATCTTCTCGGACGAACTGAACCACGCCAGCATGATCGCGGGCATCCGCAATTCGGGCTGCGAAAAGAAGGTCTGGCGCCACAACGACCTCGAACACCTCGAGGAACTGCTGGCCGAGACCGATCCTGCCCTGCCCAAGCTGATCGCCTTCGAATCGGTCTATTCGATGGACGGCGACGTCGCCCCGATCCACGCGATCTGCGACCTCGCCGAAAAGTACAACGCCCTCACCTACATCGACGAAGTCCACGCGGTCGGTATGTACGGCCCACGCGGCGGCGGCATCACCGATCGTGACGAGGCCGCCCACCGCATCGACATCATCGAGGGCACGCTGGGCAAGGCGTTCGGCGTCATGGGCGGCTATATCGCCACCAACAACAAGATCATCGACTGCATCCGCTCCTACGCGCCGGGCTTCATCTTCACGACCTCGCTCTCGCCGGTGCTGGTCGCGGGCGTGCTCGCTTCGGTGCGTCACCTCAAGAGCTCGAGCGTCGAGCGTGAGGGCCAGCAGCGTTCCGCCGCGATGATGAAGCAGATGTTCCGCGATGCGGGCCTGCCGGTTATGGACTCCGTCACGCACATCGTCCCGCTCATGGTGGGCGATCCGGTGCGCGCCAAGCAGATCAGCGACATCCTGCTCGCTGAGTACGGTGCCTACGTGCAGCCGATCAATTTCCCGACCGTCCCGCGCGGCACCGAGCGCCTGCGCTTCACCCCCGGCCCCGCACATACCGAAGAGATGATGCGCGAACTGACTGACGCTCTGGTCGAGATCTGGGACCGGCTGGAGATGCGCCTGGCTGCCTGAGACGCGTAACACGCTTTCGCAGTTGCAAGATATTCTTGTCCGAAAGGCCCTCCGCAGTGCGCGGGGGGCCTTTTTTCTGGCCCGCTCCGTTCCCAAGTGCACGTGCGTTGCGGCGCTTCCAACGCTCCCTCCCCCTCGCAACGACATGACCAGAGGACCATCCATGGCAAAGCTCTTCGAGCCCCTCGCTCTCGGCGACGTCACGCTCGCCAACCGCATCGTCATCGCGCCGATGTGCCAGTATTCCGCCGAGGACGGCCGCATGACCGACTGGCACACCCAGCACCTCGGCCAGTTGGCCCAATCGGGCGCCGCCATCCTGACGATCGAGGCAACCGCCGTCCTGCCCGAGGGGCGCATCTCCTACGCCGACGTGGGCCTGTGGGACGACGCCACCGAGGCAGCCATGGGCAAAGTCCTGGAAAGCGTCCGCCGCTGGTCGGACATGCCCATCGCCATCCAGCTTGCCCATGCCGGTCGCAAGTCCAGCACCGCCAAACCATGGGACGGCGGCGCTCAGATCGCACCGGACGCAGCCAACGGCTGGCAGACGGTCTCTGCCTCCGACCTGCCCTTCCAGAAGCATGAGAATGCGCCGGTGGCGTTAGACAGCGCCGGGCTAGCCCGCGTCCGCACCGCCTTTGCCGAGGCCGCGCATCGCGCCGCACGGCTCGGGATCGACGCCATCCAGATCCATGCCGCGCACGGCTACCTGTTGCACCAGTTCCTGTCGCCGCTCTCCAACATGCGCACGGACGAGTATGGCGGCAGCCTCGAGAACCGCATGCGCTTCCCGCTGGAAGTCTACGATGCGGTGCGCGCAGCCTTTCCTGCCGAGAAGCCGGTGACGGTGCGCCTCTCCGGCACCGACTGGGTAGAGGGTGGCTGGGACATCGAGCAGACCGTCGCCTTCTCCAAGGCTCTGGAAGCGCGCGGTGCGGCTGCGATCCACGTCTCCAGCGGTGGGCTGCACACCGAGCAGCAGATTCCCGTCGGTCCCAACTATCAGGTGCCGCTGGCAAGAGCCGTAAAGCAGGCCGTTTCGATCCCGGTGATCGCCGTGGGCCTCATCACCGAACCGGAGCAGGCCGAAGCGATCATCGCCACCGGCGATGCCGACATGATCGGGCTTGCGCGTACCGTGCTCTACGACCCGCGCTGGCCGTGGCATGCGGCAGCGGCGCTGGGCGCAAAGATCGCCGTCGCGCCGCAGTTCCTGCGCAGCCAGCCGCGTGCCTACAAGGACCTGTTCGTCAGCGCCTGACAAATAGCGTGTCGCCGCCCGCCCGCTTCGCCACGACGAAGCCCGGCGGCGGCGGCAGGTCGGCAGGAATCCCGCCCGAAACCCAGACCGCGTCGAAACCATCCGCACGCATGCCCGCAATCTTTACGTTCATCGCGGCGAGGTCCGGCCGGTTTTGAGGGCAAAGCGGCGCCACGTCCTGCGTCCCGCCGGACCAGCGCTGCGCGAGGAGCGGGTCGCGGACGGTCATCAGCTTGGCATTGTCGACCATGAACAGCGTGTTGACGTAGGCATCCCTGCGCGTGAGCGCATAGCTGCCCAGTTTCTCGTCCGGCACCAGACGCCAGGGAAAACCGCAATCCGGCGCCGCCCAGAGATAGCCCACGCGCCCTCCGCGCGGCACTGCACCGAGCAGCGTCAGGCGTTGTTCGAGGACGTGGCCATGGCGCACCCAATCCCGGGTCACTGTCCCGACGCGCACGCAAAACAAGGCGATTCCCGCCATCACGATCAGGCGCTCCCGTTCGGGACGGGCGCTCGGCGTGATCGCCAGCACGAGGACCAGCAGCGCGATAGGTGCGGTACGCAAGTCCGTGCCCCATGCATTGAGGATCGTCGTGGGGGCCGCGACCGCCGCGAAGGCGAGCAGCACCCCGCTGACGAGCAACCTCCGCTCCAGCCTGCGCCCCGACGCCCATAGCAAGGCAACCCCACTGACGCAGGCCAGCGCCGCCAGCAAACCAATATCCACCAGCTTGTCCGTGCCTCGCAGCACGCTGGCGAAGACCACGATCTTGGTGTTCACGAAGTCGACGTAGGCCGGGCCGCTCCCGTGCCCCGCCGCCTCGGAACGCCAGAGCAGCAGCGGCACGACCGGCACCAGCAGAACGAGATTGCGCCGCATTGCCGGCCACACCTCGCGCCAGCTTCCGAGCTTCCCCAACTCGTTGCCCGCCGCCAGGATAAGCAGGACCACCCAACTCGCCATATGCGCCGTCCACACGACCAGCGCCGCAACTGCCAGAATCACCCGCTCGCGTCCGCTTTCGCGCGGCCGGGTGTACAGCCATGCCGCAACCAACAAGGCCAGACCGATGCCCATGCAGTAATTGAGAAACCCCCACATCCATGCCTGATGCATGGCGAAAGGCAGTGCAACGAAAGCGCTTGCGCTCACTCGCCCATGCGCGGCGCGGGAAAGCTGGAACAGGCCCATGACCGTCAGCGGCGCCAGCAAGGCTCCAACCACCAGCGTCGCACGCTCGCTGCCCAGCAGGGGCGCCAGCAGCACCGAAGGCAGATCGGCACCGAGGTTGGCGATCCACTGCCAATGTACCGCAAATATCCTGCTCAGCGCAGGATCGACCGTGATGTTGGCCAGAACGTGATGCCGTGCCATGTGCGACGGCATGTCGACGAAACCTGGCACCGGCGCCAGCAGCACCGGCAGGAAAGCCAGCGCCACCATCGCAGGCATGAGCATCCGCCAGCGCGGGATCAAAGAGCGGTCGTTTTGTTTCGGCATCGGCATCATCTAGCGCCACGAGGGTTAAGATCGCCCCAATTGCCCACGCAAACGAAAACCCCCGGAACCATCGGTCCCGGGAGCCTCTCGTTATTCGTAACTGATCGGATCAGCGCAGCGAGACGACGTTGTCCGAAACGCGCGGATCCTTGCGGCCGGTGTAGAGGCTGGCCATCGGCTCGTCCTGGGCAAGGACGACCTCACCGCCGCCGAAGCCGTTGAACGCCGTGCGCATGGCAGCACCATAGGCACCCAGCATGCCGACCTCGATCCAGTCGCCCGCCTTGATGTCGGCGGGGAGCAGGAACGGGCCTTCCATGAAGTCGGCATCGTCGCAGGTCGGGCCGTAGAAGGAGAACTCCTTCAGCTCCGACGAACGCTCGCCGTCCCCATTCTTGTCGATGCGGCCGATGGCCTTGACCGGGAAGCGCCATGCGACGTGCGCCGCATCGTAGAGCGCGCCGTAGGCACCGTCGTTGATGTACAGTTCGTCACCGCGACGCTTCTCGACCTTGACGATCAGCGAGTTGTACTCGGCCGACAGCGCGCGGCCAGGCTCGCACCACAGCTCTGCGTTGTAGGCGATCGGCAGCGCCTCGAAGTGGCGGTGGATGATCGCGAAGTAGTCTTCGAGCGGCGGCGGCTCCATACCCGGGTAAGACGAAGGGAAGCCCCCGCCGACATCGACCATGTCGATGACCACGCCGGCGGCCGCAATGGCCGCACGGGCACGCTCAAGCGCCTGCACGTAGGCGAACGGCGTCATCGCCTGCGAACCGACGTGGAAGCACACGCCCAGCCAGTCGGCGACCTGACGAGTGGCCTGCAGCAGTTCGCCTGCATCGGCGACGTCGATGCCGAACTTCGAGGCGAGGCTCAGTTCCGAATACTCGGACGACACCCGCAGACGCACGCAGAGGCGCAGGTCGGTGGCGGTGTTGCCCTCGGCATCGGTGGTGGCTTCGACGATCTTCTCGACTTCCTCGAGGGTGTCGAGGCTGAAGGTACGCACGCCGTGCTGGAAGTAGGCTTCGCGGATCGCGCTGGCGGTCTTGACCGGGTGCATGAAGCACAGGGTCGCGTCCGGCAGGACGCCGCGCACCATGCGTACCTCGGTGATCGAGGCGACGTCGTAGTGCGTGATGCCATTGTCCCAGAGGATCTGGACGAGGTCGGGCGACGGGTTCGCCTTCACCGCATAGAGCGACTTGCCCGGAAACTTCGTGGCGAAGAATCGGGCAGCGCGCGCCGCAGCATGCGGGCGGTTCAGAATGACTGGTTCGTCAGGCGCGAGGGTGCGCGCTACGGCCGGTGCGTCGAGGAATGCGTGCAACTCAAGGGACCCCCAAACGGTGTGTTAACAGACAAGAGCTGCCTTGCGGTTTGGAAGTCCCCATGGGGCAGCGAGGGGCGGGATATAAGGCTCAGGACATGAATCGCAAGTGAAAAACGGGGGCTTTCACAAAAACGTCATCTAGCCGGAAGCGGGCGCCGAACCGGGCGTACGATCTCATGAAATTCCGTTTTTCTGCAGCGGCTTGCATTGATCCACTCCATTGCAGCGTGATGACACCCCAGTGACAGTCAGGCCGTCCGTGTCATCGTTTGCAACGCGGCAAGGCGCAGGATCGGTTCCGGACGATTCGCCTTAACGGGATTGGCTGCATCATGAGCGCGGCGGGCGGATGCAGCTTCGCACACACCCGCCCCTTTTCATGCTTAATGACCGTATCCGAATACCTCCGGGGTTCAGCTCAGACGGCCGCGGAAATCCTCGTAATCGAACCGGCGCACGCATTCGAGCGCGTCGGTTTCCGAATCCCACAGCCAGATCGACGGCAGCGGCACGCCATTGAACGTCGTCGTCTTGACCATAGAGTAATGCGCTTGGTCGAGGAACGCGAAGCGCTGTCCGGCTTCGGGATCGGCCGGCAGCACATAGTCGCCGATCACGTCGCCCGCGAGACACGACGGGCCGCCGAGACGTATGGCCTCGGCTGCATCCTCACCGCGCTCGCCCAGCATGGCGGGGCGATACGGCGCCTCGATCACGTCGGGCATGTGGCACGTGGCGGAAATGTCGACGATCGCCACCGGCATGCCGTTCCAGCCCACGTCGAGCACGGTGCCCACGAGAATTCCGGCGTCCAGGGCCACCGCCTCGCCCGGTTCGATGTAGATTTCGGCACCGGTATCCTCGGCCATGTCGGCGAGGAATTCGATCAATTCCTCGCGCTGGTAATCCCCGCGGGTGACGTGGTGGCCGCCGCCGATGTTGATCCACTTGAGCTGGCCGAAGAACGGTTCGAGGAAGTCGAAAACCTTGTCCCACGTCCGCTTGAGCGGCTCGAAATCCTGCTCGCACAAGTTGTGGAAGTGGATGCCGTCGATCAGTTCGACGTGCTCTTCGGTAAGCTGGTCGATCGGGAAGCCGAGGCGCGAATGCGGGGCGCTCGGGTCGTACTTGGGGACTTCGCCTTCGGGGTGCAGCGGGTTGACGCGCAGGCCGATGCCGAAGCTCTCGCCGCGCGCGCGGGCACCTTCGATGAAGGGCCAGAAGCGCTCGATCTGGGCGGGCGAGTTGAAGATCACGTGGTCGGAGAGGCGCAGGATCTCGTCCATGTCCTCCGCCTTGTAGGCCGCGCAGTACGTGGCGATCTCACCGTCGTAGAATTCCGAGGCGAGGCGCGCTTCCCACAGGCCCGAGGTGCAGACGCCGTCGAGATACTCGCCCACGATCGGCGCCGTGGACCACATCGAGAAGGCCTTAAGCGCCGACAGCACCTTCGCGCCAGACTGTTCGCCAATGTCGCTCAGGATGCGCAGGTTCGATCGCAGCTTGGCGGCATCGACCACGAAGGCGGGACTGTCGACGCGCGACAGGTCGAAGTTCGCGAAAGCCCCCGGATCGCCGGCTCTGGTTTCCATGATGCTTAGTCCCAAGTCAGCCCAGCGGGCCTTTGAAAATGAACCACGCCCCTGCCCCGACAAGACAGAAGCCGACGATCTCGTTCCATCCCGGCTTCTGCCCGAACAGCGCCCAGGCCACGAGCACGAAGCCCAGCAGCGAGAAAGCCTCCTGCATGACCTTGAGCTGGCCGAGCGAATAGACGGAACTGCCGATCCGGTTGGCGGGAACGGCCAGACAGTATTCGAAGAAGGCGATGCCCCAACTCATCGCGATCGCCACCCACAGCGCCTTTCCGGGCACCTTGAGGTGGAGATACCACGCCGTGTTCATGAACAGGTTGGAGCCCGCCAGCAAAGCCACGGGCGCGACGAAGGACCAGTTCATGCCGCTCAGTCGACGCAGATCGCATAGGCGGACTTGCCGCCCTTGATTTCCGCATAGCAGCCGAACAGCCGGTCGTCGGCCTGGCATTGGCCGGTCGCCGCCTTGTCCGGCGCCACCGAACCCGCGCTGCCCACGCACTTGCCCTGGCATTGCGCGGAATCGGTGCACCGCCTGCCCGCATCGGCATAGGCGTGCACGCACATCTCCATGCCGAGCATCCCGCGCCGCTGCACCGTGCCGCCGCCGGAGGTGCAGGCCGCCTTGTCCGCCGCGCTCATATCGCGCGCGTAGGACTGGTTGCCTGCAGGCTCGGCGGGACCGGTCGGCGCCGTGGGCGTGACCGGCCCGGGCGCAACAGGGCCGAGTTTGGGCGCTTCGGCGGGAGTGCAGCCACCCAGCGCCAGCGCACCCAGCGCGGTCAGGAACAGGAGGCGCGAGCGGCGGCCCATCAGAACGGAAGCGGCTCGGACAGTTCCTCGACGGTCCACGGCAGGCCGTGCTTGTTGAGCATGTCCATGAAGGGATCGGGGTCGAACTGCTCCATGTTGAACACGCCCTCGCCCGACCATGCACCCGTCACGACCATGGCCGCGCCGATCATCGCGGGAACGCCGGTGGTGTAGCTGACGGCCTGGTTACCGGTCTCGGCATAGGCGTCTTCGTGATCGCAGATGTTCTTGATGTAGAACGTCTTTTCACCCGAACCGTCGAGCGCTTCGCCGGTCGCGATGTCGCCAATGTTGGTCTTGCCCTTGGTCGTGGGACCAAGCGATGCAGGCTCGGGCAGCACGGCCTTGAGGAACTGCAGCGGCACGATCTCGACGCCGTTGTAGATCACCGGGTCGATGCGGGTCATGCCCACGTTCTGCAGCACGGTGAGGTGCTGGATGTACGCATCGCCGAAGGTCATCCAGAAGCGGCCACGCTCCATTTCCGGCAGGAATTTCGCAAGGCTTTCAAGCTCTTCGTGGTACATCATGTACATGTTCTTGGGGCCGACGCCCTCGAAGTCGAAGCTCACCTTCTTGGCCATCGCCGGGGTCTCGACGAAGTCGCCGTTCTCCCAGTGGCGGGCGGGCGCGGTCACTTCGCGGATGTTGATTTCCGGATTGAAGTTCGTCGCGAAAGCCTGGCCGTGGTCGCCGCCGTTGCAGTCGAGGATGTCGAGCGTGCGGATGGTCTTCAGCTTGTGCTTCTTGAGCCACATCGCGAAGACGCTGGTGACGCCCGGGTCGAAGCCCGAACCGAGCAGCGCCATCAGGCCCGCTTCCTTGAAGCGCTCTTGGTAGGCCCACTGCCAGTGGTACTCGAACTTGGCCACGTCCTTGGGCTCGTAGTTCGCGGTGTCCATGTAGTGCGTGCCGGTCGCAAGGCAGGCATCCATGATCGCAAGGTCTTGATAAGGCAGGGCAAGATTAACCACCAGCTTCGGACCGATCTCGCGGATCAAGGCCGAGGTCGCCGCCACGTCGTCGGCGTCGATGGCGTAAGTGCCGATCGTCACGCCGGTGCGCGCCTTAACCGATTCCGCGATCGCTTTGCACTTCGACACCGTGCGGCTGGCGAGATGAATGTCCGAGAAGATATCGGGATTCATCGCCATCTTGTGGACCGCGACCGATCCGACGCCGCCCGCGCCGATCACCAGAACCTTGCTCATCAACCTGTCTCCATTGCGGCATCAAGGCCCTGAAGGCCAATCGAAAGCGCGCCATATAGGGCCGTTCTGTGACAACTCAACTGTCCGGCACACAAGGTGCGCATAATGGCACTCAACGGCACTCAAGTGGCCTATAGCACGCCCACAGGTGTCATAAACCGCCTTCGACCCGTCATCACCCGGTCACCGCACGGTGTCATCCGCGCCGCATCCCTACGAAGGAGCCGACGCCATGACCAACCTCCGTTCCAATCTCATCGAGAACGCGGTCGTCCGCGACGAAGCATCGCGCAAGAGCAAGCTGCTCGACAAGGCTTTCGCGATGGCCTTCAAGGGCCTCGTCTACGCACAGATCTGGGAGGACCCGGTCGCCGACATGGCGGCGATGGAGATCACGCCGGACAGCCGCATCATCACCATCGCCAGCGGCGGCTGCAACGCGCTGTCGTATCTGACCGCGGACCCGGCGGGCATCACCGTGGTGGACCTCAACACCGCGCACATCGCGCTCAACAACCTGAAGCACGCGGCCGTGCGCCACCTCAGCCATGCCGAAGTGCGCCGCTTCATCGCCGAGGCCGACCGCGCCGAGAACGTCGCGCTCTACCGCGAGAAGCTCGCCCCGCATCTCGACGAAGCCACCCGCCGCTACTGGGAAGGCCGCGACCTCGTCGGCCGCCGCCGCATCGGCGCCTTCACGCGCGGCGTCTATCGCCACGGGCTGCTCGGCGGCTTCATCGGCGCAGCGCACGTCATCGCGAAGCTGCACAAGGTGAACCCCGCCGAGATCCTGGGCGCCGATTCGATGGAAGAGCAGCGCCGCATCTTCGACGAGCGCTTCGCCCCGGTGTTCGAACGCCGCTTCGTACGCTGGCTGACCAAGCACCCCGCCTCGCTGTTCGGCCTCGGCATCCCCCCTGCGCAGTACGACGCGCTGGCGGGCGGCCAGTCGATGGCCGACGTGCTGCGCGGCCGGCTGGAGAAGCTGGCCTGCCACTTCCCGGTCAACGACAACTACTTCGCATGGCAGGCGTTCTCGCGCGGCTACGGCAAGGGCACCGAAGCCCCCCTGCCCCCGTACCTGCAGGAAGCCAACCTGCCGCTGGTCCGCGACCGCCTAGACCGGCTGGACTTGCGCCACGCCAACTTCACCCATGTCCTCGCCGCAGCGGACGACGCCAGCTACGACCGCTACGTCCTGCTCGACGCGCAGGACTGGATGACCGACGCGCAACTCACCGAGTTGTGGGCCGAGATCACCCGCACCGCCAAACCCGGCGCCCGCGTGCTGTTCCGCACCGCCGCCGAACCCTCGCTGCTGCCGGGCCGCGTGCCCGACGCCATTCTCGACCGCTGGGACTACCGCGTCGAGCAGTCGCAGGCGGCGACGCTGGCCGATCGCTCGTCGATCTACGGCGGCGTCCACCTCTACGTGTTCAAGGGCTGAGCCCGCATGGCAACTCTCGCTCCCGACCATGCCGCGCTGATGGACCGCATCTACCGCTGGCAGCGCCCGATCTACGACCTGACGCGCAAGTACTACCTGTTCGGCCGCGACCGCCTGATCGACGAACTCGACGCCAAGCCCGGCATGGCGGTGCTGGAAATCGGCTGCGGCACCGGTCGCAACCTCGCGCATGTCAGCAGGACTTGGCGCGGGGTGAAGCTGTTCGGCCTCGACATCTCCAGCGAGATGCTGCGCGCCGCGCGCAAGACCTTGGGCACCAGCGGCACGTTGGCGCTGGGCGACGCCACCCGCTTCGATGCGGGTGCGCTGCTGGGCCGCGAAGGCTTCGAGCGCGTGATGCTCTCCTACGCCGTCTCGATGATCCCCGACTGGCAGGCTGCGCTTTCTCAGGCCGCCGCGACGCTGGCCCCGCGCGGGCGCCTGCACGTGGTTGACTTCGGCGACTGCTCCGGCCTGCCCGGCCCCTTGCGCAAGCTGCTTCTCGGCTGGCTGGCGCGGTTCCACGTTTCGCCCCGGCTCGATCTTGCCGATGTGGCGGGCCGCGTCGCGCGTGAGCGGGGGCTGACGCTGGAGGTGCGGCGCGGGCCTTTCGGATATTACCAGATGGTGCGGCTTTCCCGACCTTGAAGACAATAAGGGGAATGCGAGGGCCACTGCCCTCGCATTCCCGGAACTGGCGACGTTGTGCGCGCAGCATCCTCTGCGCTCGCTTCGCCGAGTGTAAGCAAAGAGTCATACCGCAGAAGCGCCACAGACATTAAACTGTCACAATTTAGACATAATGGGCGCACTTCACCTTGGGAGGGAAATGCCGAATGCGCTCGATCATCCATGGCCTATGCACGCTCGGCGTGGTCTTCATCGCCACGCCCGCCTGCGCATCGGAGGATGAGCAGCTCTGGGTCGGCAGCTCCGCCACCGTCAAGCTGAGCGACAAGTGGCGCTTTTCACAGGAAGTGATCGGCCGCTTCAGCAACGATCGCGACGGGCTCTACGAAGTCGAGTCCAACTCCATGATCGGCTACAAGGTCGCCGACAAGGTGACCGTGTGGGTCGGCTATACCCACGATCCGAACTACAACGCCGGTCATTTCGCGGTGATGGAACATCGCGGACGGCAACAGGTCACCTTCGACAACATCGTGAAGATCGGCCCCGGACAGCTGAGCGCCCGCCTGCGCGTCGAGGAACGCTGGCGTGAAGGCGTCGGCGGCACGGCGTACCGCCTGCGCCCTTACGTCAAGTATGTCCTGCCCTTCCAGAAAGGCGGCAGGACCGCGCTGGTACTCAGCCACGAAAGCTTCATCGACCTCAACGAGACCAACTTCCAGCGCGTGCAGGGCGAGGAGCGCATGCGCAACATGATCGCCATTACGACCCCACTAGCGAAGACCGTGAACCTCGAGGTCGGCTACCTCCACCAGCACGGCTTCCGCCCCGACGCCGACGACAGCAACGACAACGTCGCCTCGGTTTCGCTGGGGTTCAATTTCTGAAACCGTGGGCGGGACAGGAAGTCTGGTTTGGGTAGAATTGTGAACCGCTAAATTCGTCATTGCGAGCGCAGCGAAGCAATGACGAGATGCGGGAAAGCGTCCGATGCAAGTGGACAGGCGCCATCGCTCGTACCCTGCTCATGCTGGGCTTGTCGAAGAATGGAGAGCCACGGCGCCCGGCCTCGGGGGCTTCGACAAGCTCAGCCTGAGCGGGATGAGAAGGTCAGCTTTGGGTGGAAACAGGACATAGACGGCGGTATCGCTTGCTAATGGCTGAACAAGAACTTCCTTCCGACCTCGATAATCTTTGGAATGTGCTTCGCTCGTTTCGAGTCGAAGTTATCAGTCATTTGACTGATGACATTCCACTTCCAGAACGAATGGCGCAGCCATTGTGGAAGGCATTAGAAATTGTCGAAGGGGTAATCGACGATTTGAGGACGACCTGCGGGTTTAAAGAGGCGGGTTACACAGTCTACATGCCAGAGGATTTAATCGAAACACTCCGAGGCAATGAAGACTTTCCACCGAAAGGAGATTTGCAAGGCGACGTATAGGCTTGTTTCGCTACCTGAGTCACTCTGGCTTTTAAGGGGCGTTTCGGGAACGGCTGGATTTCGTTTCGCGCAGCATATTTTGTGGTTCACAGCTTGGGCCCACGGGCGGGACTCGAACCCGCCAAGACGACTGGATGAAACCTGCCGACCACGCCGACCGTGTCAGGACCAACCGCTCCTTATCCGATGTTCGGAACGACAGCAAAGGGGCGTGTTCGGTCAGGCGGTTTTTCTTCGCGCGCGGCGAGCACCGGACAGACGGCTATAGAGCGCAGCGCTCTCCGCCCGGAATGGCGAAAACGGGTGGCAAGTTGCCGTTTCAAAATCAGATCGTCATCCCAGCGAAGGCTGGGACCGCTATCGTCATATCGCGGCGTTTCGGCGAGGCGGGATGAAGCTCCCAGTGCCCAGCCGACAGCACTCATCATGGTCATAGCGGTCCCAGCCTTCGCTGGGATGACGATGGTATATGGACGACGGCCTTGGGGCGCTTACCGAAGGTCTTCTCACCTTCCATACGGCGCTCTCCGAAGCTCATCGCCCGCCACAACGTTACACCGCAAGGTGATCTCGCTAGATCCCTTGAGGCCACACACAAAAAAGCCCCCGTCCAAGGACGGAGGCTTCTTGATCCCACCCGCAAGGGGTCAGGAAATCAGATCCCGGCGATCGCCTGGTCCACCAGCACCCTGTCGGCGGCGGCGGAGTGGTTCGCGGCGATCAGGCCCTTAGCGGCAGCAGCGGCGGCAGCGGCAGCCTGGTTGCGCAGCTGGGTCACGGCAGCGAATTCGGCTGCGGTGATCTTGTCCTGCGCCATCTTCTCGCGGCGGGCGATGGTCTCGGTGGTGTCCGCCTCGGCCTTGGCGACGATCGCCTCGGCTTCGTGACGGGCATGGTCGAGCATCGCGGCGGCGTCCTTCTCGGCGTTCGCGATCTTGCTCGCATATTCCGAACGAAGGGCTTCCGCCTCGGCGCGCAGCGACTTGGCTTCAGCGAGTTGGGCCTTGATCTCGGCGATCTTGCCGTCGAGACCCTTGCCGATCATCTTCGGCACGCCCTTCCAGGCCAGGATCGCGAGCAGCACGATCATCGAGCTACTGACGACCGCGACCGGCGGCGCGAAGCCGAGGAACAGCGGTTCGGCGTGATGCTCGGTCGAAGCGTGCGTACCTTCGGCACCCGTCACTTCGGCGGCTTCATGGTCGAGGCCGTGCTCGACGGCGGCGTTGGCGTCAGCCATGGACCAGGTTCTCCTTCACGGCGCCGCGCACGACGTCGTCGCCCAGCGACAGGCCGGCGATGCGGCTGACGATGTCGCGGGTCGCCTCGGCAGCCACGGTCTCGATATCGTCGGCAGCGGCACGGCGCGCCTCGGCGATGCGGGTTTCCGCACCGGCTAGGGTGGCGTCGATCGATGCCTGGGCAACGGCGAGGCGCTGCTCGGCAGCGGCTGCGGCCTTGGCGCGGGCGTCGGCGATGGTGCCCTGCGCCGAAGCGCGGTTGGCGTTCTCGCGGGTGCGCCAGGAGGCCTCTTCGGCATCGGCCTGGGCACGAGCGGCTTCGGCTGCCTTGAGGTCGGCGGCGATCTGGTTGTCACGGCTGGCGACGGTGTCCATCACCTTCGGCACCATGCCCCGTCCAACGACGAAGAAGGTGATACCGAAGAAGATCAACAGCCAGAAGATCTGGCTGGAGTAGAACTCGCCTAGCTGAGCGATCTGAGGCATGGGTTCAGCCCTGTCTCGAAGGAAGCCGGAAAAAATCTTGCCGGAAATCCCGGCCGCCTCACCAAAGGGTCAGGGCGGCCGGAAATCCGGTCAAACGCGAGCGATCAGGCGAAGATCAGCAGCGCGGCAATGACGAACGAAAGCAGGCCGAGAAGCTCTGCACCGGCGAAGCCGATGAACAGGCGCCCCTGCTGGGCGTCAGCGGCGCCCGGGTTGCGCAGCGCGCCTTCGAGGAACTTGGCGAAAACGTTGCCCACGCCGATCGAGGCGAGGCCGGCGCCGATTGCAGCGAAACCGGCTCCGAGCAGCTTTGCAGCTTCTGCGTCCATATCAAAAACTCCCTTTGGTGTGCCCGCAAGTGAGGCGAAAAAAGATGATCAGTGAAGGTTCTCGGCGTCGTTGAGATAGACGCAGGTGAGAAGAGCGAAGACGTAAGCCTGGATGCCGGCGACCAGCAGTTCCAGCGCGCAGATGCCGACCATCAGCACGAAGCTGGGAATGCCGGCGATCGCGAACATGATCGGGCCGTTGTTGCCGCCCGAGATCACGAAGCTGGAGAGCACTTCGAGCAGCACGTGGCCGGCCATCATCGCGACGAAGAGTCGCAGACCGAGGCTGAACGGGCGCACCAGGAACGAGATCAGCTCGACCACGAAGATGATCGGGATCATCAGCGCCGGCGTACCGTGCGGCACGAAAAGCGAGAAGAAGTGCAGCTTGTGCTTGGCGAAGCCGACGATCAGCACGATCGAGAACGACAGCACCGCAAGAACGCCCGTGGCCGAGAAGTGGCTGGTGAAGGTGAAGGCGTGAACGCCCAGCACGCCCAGCGGCATCAGGCCGAGGAAGTTCGCGAAAAGGATGAACATGAACAGCGAGAAGATGTACGGAACGTACTTCTTGCCGTTCTTGCCGACGTTGGCGGCGAGCATGCCGTCGATGAAACCGGTGAAGGTCTCCACCGCCATCTGCCAGCGACCGGGCACCAGCTGGCGCTTCATGCCGCCCGCAACGAACACGATCAGCGCGAGGGTGGCGATGGCCATCCACAGCGCACTGTTGGTGAAGGCGATATTGTAACCGGCAATGTTCCAGTCCGCGCCCGCCAGCTTTTCAAGCTGGAACTGGTGCATCGGATCGAGCTTCGCTTCGGCTGCCACGCGCGATTACCCCTGTCGCCTATTGAACCACAGCGCCCCCTTACCCATTTTCGGGTCAGTCAGGACGCTGGTTCGTAATCCGTAATATGTTCCTGAAGGCAATACCAATTCCCACGAACAGCATCACCATCAGACTCAAGGCCATATATCCGCTGAAATGGCCGATGAGCCATCCCAGGAACAGACCGCCCGCGACACCTCCCAGCAATTCCGAAAGCACCCGGTTGCCCATGCGATAGCTCGCATCGGTTTCCGCGCCGGCTTTCGGTCGGTTGCGTTCCTCTTCCCGCTCGCGAAGGGCCTTCAGCCTTTCGTCGAGCGAATCGATGCGCGCATCCTCGCCAACAGGGTCTCGTGCAGGTTGCTCGTCGGTCATGTCACGTCCTCCTCACGATGACAGGAACGTTAGACACAAACGACGGCTGCCCGCCAAGAGCACCGGCCCCTTAGGGTGGGGCTTATCCCGAGTCAACCGGGGCGGCAGCTCTACGGTGCCTGTTGTTGACAGGACACGGGGCCAAGATGCGGCGCAGGTGAAGTAGAACTGCCGCGATCATCCGAATACCGCAATGGCGATGCAGCCGGAATGGACACGAAAAAGGCCGGAAAAGCGTACCCGCTTCCGGCCTTTTCTTGATTCGTCAGTGACGCGGCGAAAGTGTTGAACGGAGCGACCTAGTACTTTTGGCCGCGCGCCGTTTTCACCGCCTTATGGAGATCAATGTCACGGGCAGCGCGGATCGAGTTCCGGCGCACCGGCGCTGCGCGTCTTCCACGAACCGTCGAGGCCCTGGTACTTCTCGCCGGGCTTCGTGTCGCGGATCAGCTTGCAGCCGGTGGTGAAGGCGTATTCCTCGATCGTGCTCTTGCCCTGGGCGGCGGTGGTGTAGACCGAGCGGCGCTTGTTGTTGATATCGCGGACCATGGCGGAGATGTCCCCGCCGCCGCTCACCACGCCGAGGTAGCCGTCGCGCTGCTCGCCGACCTGCCCGGCCGCGCGCGCAGCGACGTATTCCGGCGAGCGCTGCGCATAAGCCGTGGACGCACCGGCGACGGCGAGAACCGTTACGGCTGCGGCGGCAATGAAACGAATGCTCGTCATCAGAAAATGCCCTTGTTCTCGTCCACCGTCTTGGCCGCGTCGGCGGCCAGGCGGTAGACGACTTCCTGCCGGATGTTGATGTTGAGTTCGATCACGATCGGCTTGTCGGGTGCTGCAACCTGAATGCAGCCTCCGAGACCGAAAGCGACCGCCATCACCGTCGCGGCCATCATTGCGGCGCGAACGGCGCGCCTGCCGGACCGTGTGCCCACCTGCTGCTCTGTCCAATACCCGTCGATCATCGCCGGGCTTGTCGCAGCCGGAGGGCTTCCGGTCAATTCCGAGGGCATCATGGCTTTTTCTCGCTGACTGGAGGCTGAATAGCGCCGGATGGAGCCGAAGTCGGTTTGGGGGGCGCCAGATTGAGCGTCGCATCGGGCGCGGTGGTCGAGCGCGTCCCGTCCGTATTGAGCAGGCCGAGCACCCTCGGGTCCGTCACGTACGTCGGATCGTAGAGCGAACGCATCGAGCCGAACAGGCTGAAGAACGGCGCCTTGATGTTGACGATGAAGCGGAGCGGGAGCTTCGCGATCTGCTTGGTGATGAAGTTCTTGCTCGCCCCCTGCCCCTGGCTGAGCCCGTCGAAGCTGATCTTCGTGACGATATCGCCCGAGAGCGAACCGCCCAGCCCGATCTCCATCTTCCTGTAATTCACCGACTTGAGCGCGTCGAAGGCGTAATTGCCCATGGCCGACAGGTCCTTGTACGTCAGCGCGCCGACATACGAGACATTGCCGCCGGGATCGCGCGAGCGCAGGAAGCCGTTCTCGATCCGGCCGCCATGCTCGTCGAAGATCAGCGGCAGCTCGCCGTCGAATATGCCGCTGGCGTTGATGTTCGTGAGTTCAAGATGCTGCACGAAGTCCGCCGCATCGAGGCCCGTGACGCGCAGCGTGTAGTAGCGCGTCTCCGCCGCGCCGATCTGCATCTTCGCCGGGTCGAGGGTCAACGTGCCCTCCATGAAGGGCCACTTTCCGCCGTGCACGATGAGGTTGTAGCCGGGGCGTATCTCGTAGGAGAGAGTGCCGTCGGTCACCTCGATGCCCGGGTTCATGGAGGCGATGCGTACGTTCTGATTCGGCGCGGTAACCATGCCGAGGAGGTCGGTGAACACCACCTCGCCCGACAGCCCCCGTAGCGGACCGAAAGCGGCTGCGAAGTCGACGCCGTCGGTGGAGAAGCGGCCACGGCTGGTCACGCTCTTCGGGTTCCAGTCGATCCGCCCGGAGCCGCGCACGACGCCCTTGAGGTCGGACACCACGCCCAGCACCAGCCGCGAGAGCGCGTCGGGCTGCAACTTGTCGTCGAAGACAATCCCCTCGACGGCAAGATTCGCATGACCGTCGGCCCTCGACAGATCGTGGACGATGTCGGCGCGGACCACCGCCCGGTCGCTGCTCGGCTCGCGGAGCAGGGCCTGCGCGGTGATGCGGTTGTCGGCCAGTTGCAGCGTCGCGTCGCGCGCCACCATCGGCTGGAAGCGCGCCACCTGTTGGCGGTCCACCAGCGTGAACTGCGCGCCCTCGATCGAGGCCACACCGCCGGCATAGCGCCAGCGGCCCGCAGCCTGCCGCATGTCCAGCGGTACGGCGGCAAGGCTGATGTCGGCCTGATCGAAGGTGCCCGCGATGTCCTTGCCGATCTGCCCGTCGAGATGGCTGACGAGGAAGTGCGATGCGGTGTCCGCCGGGCCAAGCGCCACGTTGATGGCGCTGGCCTTGATGACACCGGGCCTGCCCCCGCCCATCGCGAAGCCGAGCGGCCCGCTGGCGATGCGGATCGGCGTCTCGCCAAGGTGCCCGGAGAGGTCGAGCGCGGTCATGCCTGCCGCGAGCAGCAGGTTGTCGGGGCGCCCTTCCACGATCGCGCCGCCGCGCGCCGGGCACAGGGTCAGCTTGCGCTTGTCGATGGTCAGGTTGGAGAAGCTCAGGGCATCGAAGGCGACGTCGGTGCAGCGGCGCCACACGGCGAGCCTGCCGTCCGCGCCCCATCGGCCATCGACCGGAAGCTGCAGGTTGCGCGTGTTGCCGCCCGGAAGATCGCCGCTGAGAGTGACCTGCCCGTTGAACGAGAGCGCGCCGTCAGGCGCCTGCTCGAGCGACAGCCTCGGCACGCCGACCATCGCCGATCCGGCGCGGTAGTCGGTCATTGTCGCGCGCATGGCGAGGTGGCCGTCGTCACCGGTCTCCATCCGCCCCCACGCCTGCGGAAGTCCGCGCCCGCCGGTCGTGAAGTTGCCGTTCACCCGCGGCACGCCGCCCTTGCGGCCGAACATCGCCTGCACGCGCGAAAGCGACAGCACCGACTCGCCGCTGCCGCCCTTCAGCGACCCGCGCGTGACGACGACGCTGAGGCCCTCGCGCGAATTGCGCACGAGGAGTCCCGCGTTGATCGTACTGCCGCGCATCTCGCGGCCGAGCGCCTGCCGCACTTGCGCCGTGATCGGCGCGCCGAGGGTTCCGGCGGCCGCCTGCTGCGCCGACAGCAGCGCGCGATCGACGGTGCTGCCCAGCGCCAGTTCCCTGCCGGTGAGGTCGGCGTCCACATCGAATCGCGCGATGCCGCCGGTGGAGCGCGCGCGCCCTTCGAGGGTGACTTCGCCCATCCGCGCCTGCGGCGTGTCGAGTCCGCGCCCGGTAACCCGGTACGTCGCGCTCAAGGCGTTGCCGCGATAGGTGAACCGCCCCGAGCCGCTCGCTCCAGCCAGCTTTTGAACCCCGAAGCGCGCGGCTCCGGCGGAAAGGCCGAGCTTGCCCGAAGCCCCGTCGAGCGCTTCGTCGAGCGTCACGTCCAGTTGCACACCGGCCTTGGCCAGTCGCAGATCCTGCGATGGGCACGACAGGCTGTCCAGCCGCACCGGCCCTTCAAAGCGCGGCTTGGCGGCAGACGTCGTCAGCTTTCCGTAAATCGTCGCGCGCCCGGTCGAGCAGCCGCCGCCGGTGAGCGCGGGCGACAAGGCCGCCAGTTCGCCGGAGAACCCGCCGCGCAATTCGCCTTCACCCGCCAGCTTGACGCCGATGCGGCCGTGGTCGCTGTCGATCAGGGCGCGCCCGTCGACAACCGCAAGGTCGAGGTCGGGCATCTCGAACGGCCCGCCCTTGCCGCTGAACAGCGCCTTGTCGAGACTGCCGAAGCTGGCCTTGCCGCCGCGCCACGAACCGTAGAGGCGCGGCTTCACCACGGTGATCCGGCCGATACCGGGAAGTCCCCAGGAAAGGCGCGTCGCCACCCGCAGTTCCTGCACCGTCAGGTCCGGCCGCGCCGGATCGCCGATGACGAGGTTCCGAATCACCTGCTCCGAGGGTCCGATCCGCACGATCTCGTAGCGGGCATCGAGGCCCAGCGAATCGAGTTCGCGCTCGATGAGGTTCGCCGCGATCTCCTCGCGCGATAGCCAGGCAGCACCCAGCGCCGCCGCCAGCAGGCCGCCCACCACAAGCACGGGAGCGCCCCAGCGACGGCCGCTCCGAAAGCGCCCACGCGAAGAAAGGCCCCCGGTAGCGGCCTCGTCGGTGTCCGGGGTCTGGTCGATCTCTTGCGACATCCGATCGTTCACTTGCGCCGGGCGGACGGGAAAGGCAATTGTTTGTACGCAGCATGGACGGACAACCTCCCCTCTTCGATGAACGCCCCCTCCCCCTCAGGGAAGCGCGCGGCGATTTTGCCAATGATTCGAGCGGCCACCGCGCACGGTTGCGCAAGCGGTTGCTCGATGGCGGGGCGGAGGCTCTGGCGGATCATGAGGTCATTGAACTCCTGCTGATGCAGGCCGTTCCGCGCCGCGACATGAAGCCGCTCGCGCGCAGCCTGATCCATCGCTTCGGTTCGCTCGCGGGCGTGCTGCAGGCCGAACCGCGCGCCCTCGCCGCCCACCCCGGCATGGGCGAGGCCACCGCTGCTGCGCTGCGCGTGGTCACCGTCGCCGCCACCCGCATGGCCCGCCAGAAGGTGCGCGAGGCACCAGTGCTGTCCTCGTGGCACGCGCTCATCGACTACCTGACGATCGACATGGCGCACCTGACGGTGGAGCGCGTCCGCGTCCTCTACCTCAATGCCCGCAACATGCTGATCCTCGACGACCTCGTCGGCGAAGGCTCGATCGACGAGGCGGCGATCCACCCGCGCGAGGTGATCCGCCGCGCGCTCGACCTCGGCGCCACGGCGCTGATTCTCGTCCACAATCACCCTTCGGGCTCGCCGCAGCCGAGCCGCGCCGACATCGACATCACCAATCGCATCGCCGAGGCCGGACGGCTGCTCGGCGTCTCCGTCCACGACCACGTGGTGATCGGACGCGAGGGCCACGTCTCGCTGCGTGCCAAGGGACTGATCTGAGACCATGTGCGTCGCCGCCGTCGCCTGGGACGCCCATCCCGACTGGCTCCTCGTCGTGGCGGGCAACCGCGACGAGTTCCATGCCCGTCCCGCCGCGCCGCTCGCGCACAGGCCGGACGGCATCATCGCCGGGACCGACCTCACCGGCGGCGGCACCTGGCTTGGCGTTACCGAAGGAGGCCGCTTCGCCCTCGTCACGAACTACCGCGTGCCGGAAGGCTCGCAGCCCGGCCGTCCCTCGCGCGGGAAGCTGGTGACGGATCTGCTGGAGGGCGCGCTCCCGGACACGCTGACCGACGCGATGGCGCAGATGAATCCGTTCAACCTGATCCTGGCCGATACGGGCGAGGCCTCGTTCCTCACCAATCACCCGCAGGTCGAGGCGCGGCCGCTGTCTCCGGGCATCCACGGATTGTCGAACGGCGGTTTCGACGTGCCCTGGCCCAAGACGCTGCAGGTGGGGGAAGCCATCACGGAATGGCTGGATAGAGGCTCTGCCGAGGTGGAACCGCTGCTCGGCGCCCTGCGGAACGAGACGCCGGCACCCTCGCCCCATCGCCCCGAACTTGGCCCCGAACTTGGCCCTGAGCCGCGCTTCGCGCCCGTGTTCATCCGCGATGCGATTTACGGTACGCGGTGCAGCACGGTGATCACGGTCGACCGCGAGGGCCGAGGCTCGATCGTCGAACGCAGCTTCGATGCCGACGGCACCCGCACCGGCGACGTCCGGATCGACTTCGTCTGGGCTATGTAAATCACGTCGTCATTGCGAGCGCAGCGAAGCAATCCAGGGCGGCGCAGAACTGCCCTGGATTGCTTCGCTGCGCTCGCAATGACGAACGGAAAAATGACTAAGCCGCGATCATCTGGTTGCGGCCACCACGCTTCGCTTCGTAAAGCGCCATGTCAGCACGGTTGAGCAGGTCGATGCCGCCCTGCCCCGGCGCACGATGAACGAGGCCGCAGCTGATCCTCGCCTCGGTATGGCCGCCCATCGGCAGTTCGACCGGGGCCGCCGACACCGTGTCCACGATGCGGCGGCAGATGTCCTGCGTCATGCCGGGATCCGCAGCACCGAGCAGCACCACGAACTCATCCCCGCCCAGCCGCGCGACGAGGTCGCCGGCGCGCACCGATTGCAGCAGGCGGCGGGCGATCTCGGCAAGCACCGCGTCACCCGCGACATGGCCATGCTCGTCATTGAGCGACTTGAAGCGATCGACGTCCACGAGGGCGATGCTCAGCGCCTCGTTGCCCGCAAGCGCCGTCTCGAAGCGGCGCAGGAAGCCAGCACGGTTGGCCAGCCCGGTCAGTTCGTCCGTCTCCGCCCGGCGCGCCAGTTCGCCTTCGCGGGTCTTGCGGGCGGTCACGTCCACCAGTGTCGCGACCGTGCCCGAGACCTGTCCCTGATCGTCGCGCTCGGCGCGGAACTTGGCTTCGATCCACAGGCCGCCGGGGCGCTCGACCTCCATGGTCACGGTCGTATCCGCGTCGAGCGCCCTGAGATGGGCTGCGAAGAGCGCCTCGCCCAGCGGCGGATCGAGTTCCCCGATGTGCGAGCCCAGCAGCCGCTCCGCACCCTCGCCGACCAGCGGAACGGCATCGCCCACCGCGCGGGTGCAGGCTCCGTCCGCACTGAAACGCAGCAGCACGATGGAGGAGCGATCGGCAAGGACCTTGAGCGCACGCTCGCTCTCGCTGAGCCGGTCGATCAGGTCGCGGCGTGCGGCCAGCGCGGCGGCGACGGGCATCATCAGCACCAGCACGGTGGCGAGGTAGAACTGCAGGAAGGTCATCTGCACGCCCATGTCGCGGCCCGACAGGTTGACGGGGCCATGGCCGTAGAACGTGGCGACGCCGCCGGTCACCGCCACCAGCATCACGGCCACGCTCGTCCCCTGCCAGCCGAGCCGGAACGATACCAGCATCAGCGGCACCATCGGCAGGAACAGCAGCGGAAAGCGGTCCTGGCTGAACACCCCGACGCTGACGGCAAGGACCGTGGCGTGGAGCAGCAGGTGCTGCCCCCGCTCGCCCCAGGATGCGCCGCGCAGCGCGGGGATCGTGTCGCCGTGGAAAAGGCCGAAGAAGAACGGCGTGAAGATCAGAAGGCCCAGCGCATCGGCGCAGAACTTGGTGGCGAGCGAGGTCCCGATCGGCAGGTCGAACGCGATGTTTGCGATGCCCGCACCAAGCAGGGCGCCGAAGGCCGGGGCGATCATCCCCGCGCAGACGACGAAGCGGCCCACCGAGGCATGCTGGTGCAGCAGGCGGCCATCCGCATCGACCGTGGCGCGCAGCAGCCAGGCCGCCAGCGCGATCTCCAGGGTATTGGAGACACCGAAAGCCAGGGGACCGGACACCACCCCGCGAATCGCGAACCCCGCGGCGGCGACGGCGATCAGGCCGCTCGCCAGGAATACCGGCCACTCGCGTGGGCGGCGCCCCAGCAGCTGCGCCAGAACCACGGCATTGGCCGGCCACACCGAGGCAAGGTTGCCCTGAAAACTGAGGTACTTGATGACCGCCGCCGAAAGCGCGAAGCACACCAGTCCTGTCAACAGGGGTGCGACGATGAGGCGGGCCTTGGGCATCTCTTGCGGGTCTCTGGACGCTTCGAACGCACGGCGCTGTGCGGACTTCTCGTGCAAACGTTTGCGTCCGGAGTGGTTAAGATTCCTCCTCGGATTACGGGTCTACGCGCAGTTTCCTTGCGCCGTTCCTTCCCCAAGCGCCTTGCCTTTCGCGCCCGCGCCGCCTAGCGGCACCGGCACGAATTGGCCGCTACCCGCGTCAGCTGCAAGGAGTCGAACATGGTCCCCCGCTACGCCCGCCCCGCGATGACCGCGATCTGGGAACCCGAAGCCCGCTACCGCATCTGGTTCGAGATCGAGGCCCATGCCGCCGTCAAGATGGGCGAGATGGGCACCGTCCCCGTATCCGCCGGCAAGGCGCTGTGGGACTGGTGGGCGACCAGCCCCAGGATCGACGTCGCCGCGATCGACGCCATCGAGGCCGTGACCAAGCACGACGTCATCGCCTTCCTTGACTGGGTCGCGCAGCAGGTCGGCCCCGAGGCGCGCTTCATGCACCAGGGCATGACCAGCTCCGACGTGCTCGACACCACGCTGAACGTGCAGCTGGTCAAGGCCGCCGACATCCTTCTGGAAGACCTCGACGCCCTGCTCGCCGCGATTAAGCGCCGCGCCGAGGAGCACAAGTACACCCCCACCATCGGCCGCAGCCACGGCATCCACGCCGAGCCCGTCACCTTCGGCCTCAAGCTCGCCGAAGCCTATGCCGAGTTCGCCCGGTGCCGCACGCGCCTCGTCTTCGCGCGTGAGGAAATCGCGACCTGCGCGATCTCGGGCGCGGTCGGCACTTTCGCCAATACCGACCCGGCAGTGGAACAGTACGTCGCCGACCAACTGGGCCTCGGGATCGAGCCGGTCTCCACGCAGGTCATCCCGCGCGACCGTCACGCGATGTTTTTCGCCGTGCTGGGCGTCATCGCCAGCTCGATCGAGCGCCTTGCCGTCGAGGTCCGCCACCTGCAGCGCACCGAAGTCCTGGAGGCCGAGGAATACTTCTCGCCCGGTCAGAAGGGCTCGTCGGCGATGCCACACAAGCGCAACCCGGTCCTCACCGAGAACCTCACCGGCCTCGCACGCGTGGTGCGTTCGGCCGTCGTCCCCGCCATGGAGAACGTGGCGCTGTGGCACGAGCGCGACATCTCGCACTCCTCGGTCGAGCGCTTCATCGGCCCCGACGCGACGATCACCCTCGACTTCGCGCTGGCGCGCCTGACCGGCGTGATCGACAAGCTGCTGATCTACCCCGCGCGCATGCAGAAGAACCTCGACCGCATGGGCGGCCTGGTCCACTCGCAGCGCGTGTTGCTGGCGCTGACGCAGGCGGGCCTGACCCGCGACGAGAGCTACCGCCTCGTCCAGCGCAACGCCATGAAGGTGTGGGAATCGGACGGCCAGCTCTCGCTGCTCGAACTGCTCAAGGCCGACCCCGAAGTCGCCGCCGCGCTGCCCGCAGAGGTGATCGAGGACAAGTTCAACCTCGACTACCACTTCAAGCACGTCGACACGATCTTCGCCCGCGTGTTCGGCTGAGCCGATCGTCGTCCCGGACCTGATCCGGGATCGCTGGCTGTCTTTAGATGCGCGCTGTCGATAAGGCGCCTGGCCGAGAGCAAGGTTGTTCTCGGCCAGCGGTCCCGGATCAAGTCCGGGACGACGGCGGAATCCCTTCCCTTGCGGAAAATTCACGCCTAGCATCGCCGGGAAAGCAGGAGGAACAATGCAGGTCATCCGCACCATCGCATGGGTCGTGCTCACCGCCGTGCTCGTCGCATTCATCGCGATGAACTGGACCAAAGTGCCGGTAAACTTCTGGCCTCTGGCAGACGGCAACTACTTCCACTTCGAATGGCCGGTCGGCGTCGTCGCGCTGCTCTTCTTCGGGCTGGGCATGCTGCCGGTGTGGGCTTACCTGCGCGCCGTACGCTGGCGGCTCAACCGCCGCATCGCCAGCCTCGAGAACTCGCTGCGCGCCACCTCGATGCCCTCGCTCGCCGAAGCGCACGAAGCCGCGCCCGTCACCCCAATCGAAACCCCGTCGGAAATCGAGAAGTCATGAACCGCAATCCCGTCTACCTCGCCCTCGACCTCCCTCGCCTCGACGCCGCAGAAGCGCTGGCGCGCAAGGTCTCGGGCCATATCGGCGGGATCAAGCTGGGCCTCGAATTCTTCTGCGCCCACGGCCACCACGGCGTCCATGAACTGCACAAGGTGGGCCTCCCCATCTTCCTCGATCTCAAGCTGCACGACATTCCCAACACCGTCGCCGGCGCCATGCAGGCGATCCATGTGCTGCAGCCCTCCATCGTCACCATCCACGCCGCCGGCGGCCGCGCCATGATGGAAGACGCCAAGGCCGCCGCCGGTGAAAACTGCAAGGTCGTGGCCGTCACCGTGCTCACCAGCCTCGACGGCGACGACCTCTCCGCCATCGGCGTCAACGCCAACCCCTACGACCAGGCCCTGCGCCTCGCCGACCTCGCCCACTCGGCGGGCCTCGACGGCATCGTCTGCTCGGGCCACGAAGTCGGCGCGGTGCACAAGCAGTGGAAGGACGGCTACTTCGTCGTCCCCGGCCTGCGCCCGGCAGACGGCAAAGTCGGCGACCAGAAGCGCACCGTCACCCCGCGCGAAGCCCGCGATGCAGGCGCCAGCGTGCTCGTCATCGGACGGCCGATCAGCCGCGCGGAAGATCCGCTTGCAGCGGCGAAGGCTATCGAGGCTACTCTTTAAGATCGAAAAAGAGGATTCTGGGGCCATCGCCCCAGACCCCTTTACTGTCATCGTTGTGCGCGCAGCAGCGTCGCGTCCACATTGCGCCGCAGGCTATTGGTCTCCCGACGCAGCCTCATTGCGTGACGATGCTGCACGCCCGACCTCGACGGTTCACGGGGTGCAGGGGTGTTAAACCCCTGCTTCCTCCTCTGCTCACCTTAACGTTTGCACACTTCACCGTTCAGCCCTTCGCAACCTCCCTCCGTCCAGATCGTTGTCCACCGAACAACCCCCGGGAGTGCGACCCCATTATGAAGACCCTGAGCCTGCTCGCCGCCACGGCTATGGCAGCATCCGCCCCTACCGCCTTCGCCCAGCAGGCCCCTGCTCCCGCCATCGAGGCCGGGCACACGATGCTCACCGTTACCGCCGAAGGTTCGTCCACGCGCGAGCCCGACATGGCGAACTACAGCGCCGGTGTGACCACGCAGGGCACGACCGCCAGCGAGGCGCTTTCGGCCAACTCGGCGCAGATGACCAAGGTGATCGCCGCGCTCAAGCGGGCCGGGATCGCCGACAAGGATGTCCAGACCAGCAACCTCAACGTCAATCCGGTCTATGCCCAGCCCAAGCGCTTGCCCGATGGCTCTTACGAGGACGACGGCCAGCAGCGCATTGTCGGCTACCGTGCGAGCAATTCGGTCTCGGTCCGCCAGCGCAAGCTGCAGGACATGGGCAAGGTGATCGACGCGCTCGTCACCGCCGGTGCGAACCAGGTCAACGGCCCGAACTTCATGCTGTCGCAGCCAGAGGCGGCGATGGACGAGGCGCGTGTCGAGGCGATGAAGTCCGCCCGTGCCCGCGCCGAACTCTATGCCAAGGCATCGGGCCTGCGGGTCGCGCGCATCGTCTCGATCAGCGAGAGCGGCGGTTATTCGCCGCAGCCGGTGATGTTCGTGCGCAAGGAGGCCCGTGACATGATCGCCGCCGCCGCGCCGCCGCCGGTCGCTGCGGGCGAGTTGGAGATGAACGTCAATGTGACGGTGCAGTTCGAACTGGCGCCGTGATCGACCATCAATTGACCATCAATTGACCATCATCTCGTTCGATTGAATGTGATAGCCGACGAGCGCGAGCTTGTCGGCTTCACTTTTTCGGAACACGAATTGCTCGGTTCCACTACCGCGTTCGAACACGGTTTCGTTGGTTGTCGTGGTGAAGCTGCCGTTGGTGCTGGCGTTGCGGTTCCAGCCGACCTGCTTGCTCGACTTCACGTTGCCCAGCTTGCGATGGACCGCGTCGAGCAGAGCCACGAACTGCTTCTGCGTGGTGGCCTTGCGCATGTCCGGCCCGGTGGCATCCCAGATCGCCTGCGAGCGGCCTGCGTCCAGCGCCTGGTGGAAACGGACCACTTCTGCGTCGGCTTGCTGGATCGACTCCTTCACGCTGCAGCCGCCGAGCATTGCCGCGGCTGCGATTGCCATTAGATAGCGGCCCAACCGATTCACTTCACGTCCTTCATTTCATGCAGGACCGCAGCTTAGGGCAAGGCGCGCATATGCCAACAGCGGCAATCAAGATTTGCGGTATCAGCACCGCCGCTTCGCTGGAAGCGGCCATCCGCGCCCGCGCCGCACACATCGGCCTGGTGTTCTTCGCCAAGAGCCCGCGCGCGGTGAGCCCGGTGCAGGCGGCGCAGCTTTCGGAGCGCGCGGCGGACCGGATCGGCCGCGTCGGCCTGTTCGTGGACGCCAACGACGCGCTGCTCGGCGAGGCCGTGGGCGCGGCGAAGCTCGACGCGCTGCAACTCCACGGGTCCGAGACGCCCGAACGCGCCGCGCAGCTCCGTGCCCGCTTCGGCATCCCCGTATGGAAGGCATTGTCCGTCGCCACCGCCGACGACGTCACCCGCGCGAACGCCTATGCGGGCGCCGCCGATCTTGTCCTCTTCGACGCCAAGACGCCCAGGGGCGCCCTGCCCGGCGGCATGGGCCTCAGCTTCGACTGGGGCCTTGTCGCGAACTGGAAGGGACCGCTGGCATGGGGCCTCGCGGGGGGCCTCGACCCGGCGAACGTCGCCGAGGCCATCCGGCTGACGGGAGCGCCGCTGGTCGATACGTCCTCGGGCGTGGAGAGCGCGCCGGGCGTGAAGGACAACGCGCGCATCGCCGCCTTCTGCGCGGCGGTGCGCGCAGTCTGACCCAACCTTTCGTCATTGCGAGCGTAGCGAAGCAATCCAGGGCGACTCAAGATTGCTCTGGATTGCTTCGCTACGCTCGCAATGACGAAGGCCAGACGAAGAAAGGGGCGGCCCGTCGGACCGCCCCTTTCCTGGCTTACACTGCTTTCGCAGCGATCAGATCCGTGGGATCAGAACTTGACGCCCACGCCCACGAGGCCGCGGTCGGCGTCGGGGGTGTTGTCGCCGACCAGCAGGTGCTGGTATTCGGCCTTCACGTAGTAGCGCGAACCGACATCCTGCTGCACGCCGCCACCGACGCCCACGGCGCTGTTGCCGTAGCGGGTGTTCTTCGACTGCCAGTCGGCCAGCGCGTAGACCTTGGTGCCCGGGATCGGCTGCACGCCGATGCGGCCGCCGGCGCCCCACGAAACGCGGGTGTTGTCGGTCAGGATCTTGTCCGCCGAACCCTGCACACCCACGAAGAGCTTGTCGGTGAGGTCGTAGTCGTAACCAGCGGCCACACCAGCCGTTGCTTCGCTGTCGCTACCGTCCCAGATCACACCGCCGCGCGCTTCGACGCGAGCCTCGTTGGCCAGGGCGGGAGTGGCAGCGGCCACGGCAGCAACCGCGGCGAGCGAAACAAGTGCAATACGCATATTATATAACTCCAAGTATTCCTGCGATCCCGACCCTCATCGGGGTTATCGTCGGGAGCCCTGCCGCTGGACCCCGTCACCTTTCAGTCAGATGAACGGTAAATTCTTGGAATCGTTCAAAACGTCACAAAACTGCAGTTTATGCCGGTTAGGTGCTTTTGCCGATTTTCAGTTGCATTGTTTGCAATTGAATGTCCGCCAGGCGATCACCAAGCCCCTGTAGGCGCCCATGGTTTTCCGGCGTTCCCGGGGCAAACATGGCCCCTCTCCTCAAGGCGTCTGGACAAGCGCGGGGGGGTCTGCCAAGCGCCGGATTATGACCGTTCAGAGCCCCAATTCGCTTCGTTCGTATCCCGATGAGTCGGGTCACTTCGGCCAGTTCGGCGGACGCTACGTCGCCGAGACGCTGATGCCGCTGATCCTCGACTTGGAAAAGGAATACCGTGCTGCGAAGCTGGACCCGGCGTTCCAGGCCGAGTTCGACGATCTGCTCAAGACTTTCGTAGGTCGCCCCAGCCCGCTCTATCCCGCCCCGCGCATCACCGAGCATTTCCGAAAGCTCGCGCCCGAGGGCAAAGGCCCGAAGATCTACTTCAAGCGCGAGGATCTGAACCACACCGGCGCGCACAAGATCAACAACTGCGTCGGCCAGATCCTGCTGGCCATGCGCATGGGCAAGACCAAGATCATCGCCGAGACCGGCGCGGGCCAGCACGGCGTCGCCACCGCCACCGTCGCGGCGCGCTTCGGCCTGTCCTGCACGATCTTCATGGGCGCCAAGGACGTCGAGCGCCAGGCGCCCAACGTGTTCCGCATGAAGCTGCTCGGCGCCGAAGTGGTGCCGGTCACCAGCGGCGCGGAAACGCTCAAGGACGCGATGAACGAGGCGCTGCGCCACTGGGTCGCCAACGTCCACGACACCTTCTACATCATCGGCACCGCCGCAGGCCCGCACCCGTACCCGGAACTCGTCCGCGACTTCCAGAGCGTGATCGGCACCGAAACGCGCGAGCAGATCCTCGAAGCCGAGGGCCGCCTGCCTGACATGCTGGTGGCGGCGGTTGGCGGCGGATCGAATGCGATCGGCATGTTCCACCCCTTCCTCGACGACGCGGACGTGGCGATGGTCGGCATCGAGGCCGCCGGCCACGGCATCGAGAGCGGCCAGCATGCCGCCTCGCTGATGGGCGGGCGTCCGGGCATCCTCCACGGCAACAAGACCTACCTGCTCCAGGACGAGGACGGCCAGATCACCGAGGCCCATTCGATCAGCGCCGGTCTGGACTATCCCGGCCTCGGCCCCGAGCATTCGTGGCTGCACGAGGCGGGCCGCGTGAAGTACGTGCCGATCACCGACACCGAGGCGCTCGAAGCATTCCAGCTGTGCTGCGCGCTGGAAGGCATCATCCCGGCGCTCGAAAGCGCCCACGCCCTCGCTGCACTGCCGCAGCTGACGGCTCAGCTGGACGCGGACAAGCTGCTCGTCGTCAACGTCTCCGGGCGCGGCGACAAGGACATCTTCACCGTCGCCGAGGCGCTGGGGGTCGAGCTTTGAAAAAGGGCGGGTGGCAACGGTCGCTGATCGACGCCGCCGTGCTCTGGATGGCGGTGTTCCCGGCGATCAAGGTCCTCGCCGACCTCGTCCGGGTGCGCTCCTTCGACCTTTCGGGCGCGGGCTACTACTGGGCCTTCGCCTTCCGGGGAAGCTGGAGCGACATTGCCGTCAGCCTCGCCTACCTCGCCGTTTTCGTCGGCCTGACCGCCGCCATTCTCCGCTATTCCGGAAAGACGCTGTTCTCCTGATGACCCGCTTCGAAACCGCTTTCGCCAAAGGCCCCGCGCTCGTCTGCTTCATCACCGGGGGCGACGGCGACACCGCATCGAACCTCGACGCGCTCGTCGCGGGCGGCGCCGACGTGATCGAGCTGGGCATGCCCTTCACCGATCCGATGGCGGACGGCCCGGCGATCCAGGAAGCCAACTTGCGCAGCCTCGCCAAGGGTACGCGCACGGCCGACATCTTCCGCATCGCCGCCGAGTTCCGGCAGCGTCACCCCAACGTGCCGCTGGTGCTGATGGGCTACGCCAACCCGATGACCATCCGCGGCCCCGAGTGGTTTGCCGAGGAATGCGCCAAGGCCGGCGTCGACGGCGTGATCTGCGTCGACATCCCCAGCGAGGAAGACGCCGCCCTCGGCCCGGCGCTGCGCGAAAAAGGCGTGTCGCTGATCCGCCTCGCCACCCCGACCACCGACGCCGCGCGCCTGCCCAAGGTGCTGGAGGGCTCCTCGGGCTTCCTCTACTACGTCTCGGTCGCGGGCATCACCGGCATGCAGCAGGCGGCGCAGGGCTCGATCGAGGACGCGGTGGCGAAGCTCAAGGCCGCCACCGACATTCCCGTCGCGGTCGGCTTCGGCGTGCGCACGCCCGAACAGGCCGCCGCCATCGCCAAGGTGGCGGACGGCGTGGTCGTCGGCTCGGCCTTCATCGATATCGTCAAGCAGCATGGCGATGCCGCTCCGGGGCCGCTGCAGGACTACACCGCATCGCTCGCCGAGGCGGTGCATTCCGCTCGATAGAGCCAAGCCGATGGGGCTTCGACAAGCTCAGCCTGAGCGGGGTTGGAGGCTTACGCCACTTCCGCTCACCCTGAGCTTGCCGAAGGGTCGGACACAGCCTCTCGAAGCCCCCACGCGCAAGGCGCCGTCGAGGACACCATGAAAGACTTCGCCGTGTCCGAATCCCCCGCCGTGCAGGCCCAGCTCGATCGCCTTGCCGCGCTGTCGCTGCCGCAAGGCCGCATCGGGCTTGAGGCGATCCGCACGCTGCTGGCGCGCCTCGGCGATCCGCACTTGCGCATCGCGCCCGCGTTCCACGTCGCGGGCACCAACGGCAAGGGGTCGACCTGCGCCTTCCTGCGCGCGATCCTGGAGGCGCAGGGGTACAAGGTCCACGCGATCACCAGCCCGCATCTGGTGCGCTACAACGAACGCATCCGCATCGCGGGCGAACTGGTCGGCGACGACGAACTCGCCAGCCTGCTGGCCGAAGTGCTGGACGCGGCGCACGATCTCGAAGTCAGCTTCTTCGAGACGACGATCGCCGCCAGCTTCCTCGCCTTCGCGCGCCATCCGGCGGACGTCTGCGTGATCGAGGTCGGCCTCGGCGGCCGGTTCGACGCGACCAACGTGCTGCCCGCACCGCTGGTCTGCGGCATGGCGACGCTGGGCATCGACCACGAACGCTTCCTCCTCGCCCCCGAGGACGGCACGCCCGCCGAGCCGCTCACCCGCATCGCCTTCGAGAAGGCGGGCATCCGCCGTCCGCACGTGCCGCTGGTGACGCAGAACTACCCGCACGAAGTCGCCGCGTTCCTGCAATCCCTCGCCGCTTCAGAGGACGTACCGCTGCAGTCGCGCGATGCCGAGTGGAAGGCGCAGGTCACCCGCGACGCCATCTGGTTCGAGGACCGCCACGGCTCCTTGACCCTCCCCCTGCCCGAGATGCCCGGTGCGCATCAGGCGGACAATGCCGCCCTCGCCGTCGCCATCCTGCGCGCGCAGGATGTGCTGAAGATCGATCCTCACGCCTTCGCCGAGGGCATCCGCGCCGCGCGCTGGCCCGCGCGGATGCAACTGCTGGGCGACGGGCCGCTGACCGCGCTCGTCCCCGGCACGCCGGTCTGGCTCGACGGCGGGCACAACCGCGACGCCGGGCTGGCGCTGGAAGCATTCCTGCGCGAACGGGGGCAGGCGCCGCATCTGATCCTCGGCATGATCGAAGGCAAGGATCCCGCCGCGCTGCTCGATCCGCTCCACCGCCTCGTCGAAAGCGTCACGCTGGTGCCGGTTCCGGGGCATGACTGCCACCCGCCCGAGGCGTTCGCAGGCTGGTCGCTGCCGACCACGACCGCGCCCGATGTGCCTACCGCCCTGCGCGAACTGGAAGCCCGCAACCCGCGCGCGGTGCTGATCGCGGGGTCGCTCTATCTGGCCGGCGCAGTGCTCGGCGCGAACGGCGAAATGCCAACCTGACCGTCATTGCGAGCGTAGCGAAGCAACACAGGACAGCGCAAATCGCCCTGGATTGCTTCGCTACGCTCGCAATGACGAAACGTTCAGGCAGCGTTCTTCCGCGCCGTGCGCCACCACTCCAGCAGGCTGAGCACGATCGCGACACTGCCGATCCACGTCACCAGCACGAACATGCGGTAGTACCCCTGATCCTCGATCAGCTTGCCCAGTGCGCCGCGCCCCAGCGTCCCCACCAGCAGCGTCAGCGACGAGAGCAGCGCATACTGCACCGCGCTGTAGCGCTTCGACACGATCGAGGAGAGCCACGCAATGTAAGCCGCGCCCGCGATGCCGGTAGCGAGGTTCTCGGTGCCGATCGTCACCATCAGCGCGCCCAGACGTGGCTCGCCGCCGAGGTGCTCGACCAGCCAGGTCACGCCCAGCACGTCGCTCAGCAGCGCCATGCGCGCACCGCCAAGGGCAAGGTCGGCGTAGAGCAGGTTCGTCACCGCCGCCAGCACCGCGCCCAGCGTCAGCGTCGCCATGCGGCCCAGCACGGTCAGCAGCGTGCCGCCGAGCGCCAGCCCCAGCACGATCGCGCCGACCCCGAAGAACTTGGAGGCGATCGCCACCTCGTCCTTCGAATACTTCAGTTCGCCCAGGTAGAACGGATAAGCGAACGTCCCCCATATCGAATCGCAGATCCGGTACGTCAGCACCAGCGCCAGCGCCAGCGCGAGGCCCCAGCCCATCCGGCCCACGAGTTCGGTCAGCGGCAGGATCAGCGCGCGGTAGAGGTGGTCGAGGACCTGCCCACCAACGCCCTGTTGCGGCACCTCGGCGACCAGCAAGTGCCGCCCGCTACGCTGCAGGTACACCAGAACGGCGGCGATGGCGGAGGGCAGCACGATCGTCGCCAGCACGATCAGCGGCCCGGTGCTCGCCACGAAGTCCACCGCATCGGGACGCTGCTCGGGCTCGGCGCCCAGCGAGCGGACCATGAACACCACCACCACCGCCAGCGCCCAGCCCCACAGCAGGCCGACCCCGCCCAGCGCAACGGCCCGCACTCTGGGGGTTAGCTGTCCCGCGAAGCGCAGTTCGGCCAGGGCATCGTCAGCACGTTCCGCCTGCGCGTCGGCATCGGTGTCAGGCGCGAAGAGGCAGATCGCACCCGCTGCCAGCAGGATCACGCCCATCGTCAGGAACACCGTGGGCCAGCCGATGCGATCCGCCAGGATCAGCGAGACCGCGCCGCCCACCAGCGCCGCGATGCGGTAGCCCATCTGGAACACGGTGGAGAGCATGTCGATCGTCGCCACCTCGTCCGCCACGTCGACACGCCAGGCGTCGATGGCGATGTCCTGCGTGGCCGAGGCGAAGGCGCCGATTCCCGCCAGCAGGGAAAACAGCCCCAACGCCGCCACCGGATCAAGCCGCGAGAGCGTGACCAGAATCGCGCCGAGCAGGATCTGCGCGGTGACGATCCACTGCTTGCGCCGCCCCAGGCGCTTCAGCACCGGCAGGTTGATCCGGTCCAGCGCGGGCGACCACAGGAACTTGAAGGCATAGGCGAGGCCGATCAGCGAGAACACGCCCATCGTCTCCAGATCGACCCGCGCATCCGAAAGCCAGGCGTAGAGCGTGCCCAGCAGCAACGAATAGGGAAGCCCCGCCGCGAAGCCGAAGACCGCCATGAAGCCGGTCTTGCGATTGCCCAGCGCGCGGCCCACGGCTCTCCAGCCGGGCTTGGGCGCGGGTGCGACTTGCGACATCGAGGCTCCTTTCGTGGTACTGGGCCGGACCCTAACGCAGTCCTGCGTGAAGGGAAGGCTGGATGAAGCGGCGATCAACAGGTATGGGCCACGCATGTCCAAACCTCCCAGCAAGTCTTCAGGCGGCAGATCACGCGGCTCCGGCCGTGGCCGCGATTCCGGTTCCTCGTTCGGTGGAGGCCCGCGCGGAGGGTCTTCGCGCGGCAATGCGTCGCGTGACGGCGGCCCGCGCTACAATGCCGCAAGCGGCAGCGCGCGTGGGCGCACCGGCCGCGATGACGGTCCTGACGCGCCCCGCGGCGACGCTCCGCGCGGCGGACGCGGGCGCCGCGAAGCCCCGCGCATCGGCAGCCGCGAGGATTTCCGCAGCGAGTTTCCACGCCGTGGTTCCAGAGACGGTGGGCGTGACGGCGCCTCCCGCGATGCTGGTCCGCGCGATGCCGCTGCCCGCGATGGCGCCCGTACCGGCGCCCCGCGTGGCGATCGCCCGCGTGAGGATGGGCCGCGCGGCGGCTCTTATCGCAGTGGCCCCGCCCGTGATGGCGCGTCTCGCGCCGAGCGTCCGCGCAGCGACGGATCGCGCGATGCCACGTACCGTAGTAGCCCGCCCCGTAGCGGTCCCGCACGTGATGGAGCCCGCGACGGCGAGCGGGGCTATCGCTCGCGCCGCGACGATCGCGGCCCGAACGACCGTTTTGGGGGCGACCGCTTCGGTTCGGATCGCAGCCCGCGTGCACCCCGCCCCAACCTCAAGCCCGGCGCCGCCCCGCGCGCTGCCGCGCCGACGCCCAAGAACCCGGCACTCCCGGCCCGCGAAGGCGAGCGCGTCGCCAAGCTGCTCGCCCGCGCCGGCGTCGCCAGCCGCCGCGAGGTCGAGCGGCTGATCATCGAAGGCCGCGTCACGCTGGACGACGTGGTGATCGAAACGCCCTCGACCGTGCTCACATCCTTGCGCGGCGTCGCGGTGGACGGCAATCCGATCGCGGAAGCCGAAGGCACGCGCCTGTTCCTGTTCCACAAGCCGTCGGGCCTCATCACCGCCGAGCGCGATCCGGCGGGTCGCCCGACGATCTACACCGCGCTGCGCAACGCCCTGCCCGAAGGCACCGGCCGCGTGATGCCGATCGGCCGCCTCGATCTCAACACTGAGGGCCTGCTGCTGCTGACCAACGACGGCGAGTTCAAGCGCCAGCTCGAACTGCCCGCCACCGGCGTGCCGCGCACCTACCGCGCGCGTACTTTTGGCGACATCACGCAGGAACAGCTCGAACAACTGATGGAAGGCATCGAGGTCGACGGCGTGATCTACGGCAAGATCGACGCCAACATGGAGCGCCGCACCGGTCGCAACCAGTGGATCGAGATGACGCTGACCGAAGGCAAGAACCGCGAAGTGCGACGCGTGCTCGAAGCGCTTGGCCTCCAGGTCAGCCGCCTCCTGCGCACCGCCTACGGTCCCTTCCGCCTCGGCGACATGCCCAAGGGCACGGCGGGCGAGGTTTCGCAGCGCGACCTCGAGAACTTCCGCAAGAGCCTGCCGAGCCAGAATCCCACGAGAACGCAGGCATGAGCGGAAACCTGCGGATTATCGCGGGCGAATGGCGCGGCCGCAAGCTGGCCGCGCCCGAGGGCGACACCACCCGTCCCACCGCCGACCGCACGCGCGAGACGCTGTTCTCGATGCTGGTCAGCCGCCTCGGCGATTTCGAGGGACTGAAAGTGGCGGATCTCTTCGCCGGCTCGGGCGCGCTGGGGCTGGAGGCCCTGTCGCGCGGGGCGGCGCACTGCCTGTTCGTCGATCAGGATGCAGGCGCGATCCGGGCGATTCGCAAGAACATCGCCAACCTGCAGGCGCAGCCGCGCAGCGACGTGCGCGCCTCCTCGGTGATGTCGCTGGGGACCGCAAAGGAGCCGCTCGACCTCGTGCTGCTCGACCCGCCTTACGATACCGGCGCGGGTCAGGTGGCGGTGGACAAGCTGGCGCGGCTCGGCTGGATCGGCGAAGGCACCTGGGTGAGCCTCGAAACCGGTAAGGGTGAAAGCGTGTCGATCAAGGGCTTCGAGGCCGATGCGACGCGCGACGTCGGCAAGGCGAGACTACACCTGCTGCGCCGCACGGCTTGACATTTATAACCACATAGGTTATATGCCCCAGCATCCGGAGCAATGCAGATCACATTGCTTCGGTGTATCGGGTCGGCGTCGTGGGCCGGGATGCGGTT